>JAITWU010000092.1 GCA_031285115.1 Azonexus sp.
GCTCAAAATTCGTCACGGTAGCGGTTGCTGACGGGATAGCGCCAATCGCTGCCGAAGCTCTGCGGTGTGATGCGAATGCCGACCGGCCCCTGCCGCCGCTTGTATTCAGAGAGCCGCAAAAGGCGGACGACGCGGCGCACGGCTTCTTCCGGCAGACCGGCGGCGATGATCTCGCGCGGGCTGCGGTTTTCTTCGGCGTAGGCGGTGACGATGGCGTCCAAGGTCTCGTAAGGCGGCAGCGCATCCTGGTCGACCTGGCCCGGCCTTAATTCAGCCGATGGCGGGCGGGCGATGATGTTGTCGGGAATCACCGCCGACAGGCTGTTGCGGTAATGCGCCAGGCGATAGACCAGCGTTTTGTAAACATCCTTGATGTCGGCGAAACCGCCCGCCATGTCGCCGTAGAGGGTGCAGTAGCCGGTAGCGATTTCCGATTTGTTGCCGGTGGTCAGCACGAGAGCGCCGGTTTTGTTGGAAAGGGCCATCAACAGATTGCCGCGAATGCGCGCCTGGATATTTTCTTCGGTGGCGTCGGCAGGCCGCCCGACGAACAGCGGTTCGAGCATCGCGTCATAAGTCCGCATGGCGGGTTCGATGGCGATTTCGTCATAACCAACGCCGAGCCGCCGCGCCATGTCGCGGGCGTCATCGAGGCTCATCGGCGCCGTGTAGGGCGAGGGCATCATTACTGCCCGCACTTTGTCGGCCCCCAAGGCGTCTGCGGCGATAGCCAAAACCAGCGCCGAATCCATGCCGCCGGACAAACCGAGGATGACGCCGGGAAAGCCGTTTTTGCCGACGTAATCGCGCACGCCAAGAACGAGTGCGCGCCAGATTTCAGCCAGCGGCGGCAACTCTTCCGCCAGATTGGCGGAATGGATCTGGCCTGCGGCAAAATCGACGACGCCCAAGGCTTCCTCGAACTGCGGCAGACGCATCCGCACATGCTGTGCGGCGTCGATGGCAACGGAGGCGCCATCGAATACCCATTCGTCCTGGCCGCCGACGAGATTGCAGGCAACGACGGGAATCGCGTTGGCAGCGGCGCGTTCGCCGAGCGTCTGGCAGCGGGCCTGACGTTTTCCCTGCCCGAAGGGGGAGGCGTTGAGCAGCAACACGAGTTCAGCGCCCGCGGCGACCGTCGCCGCAAAAATACCGGGGTCCCGGATATCTGAACCGATGTTGATGCCGCAACGCACACCCTTGATCGTGACAACGCAAGGCGATGCGCCCGCGGCGAAGTAGCGGCAGACATCAAAAATGTCGTTGGCGGCCAGGTTGTTCTTGTAATAAGTCGCCGTGCAAAAACCGTTGGCGATGACGCTGGCAGCGTTGTAGCAACGCCCCTCCACCATCGCCGGATGGCCGACGATCAAGGTGATGTCGCCGACACGGGCGGCCAGATCGGCCAATGCGCTGGCCGAGGCGCGATAAAAATCCGGCCGTCGCAGCCAATCGCCCAGCGGATAGCCGGATAAGGCCATTTCCGGCGTCAACAATACGTCGGCGCCGTGCGCTTTGGCTTTTGCCGCGCATTGAATAATCCGTTCGACGTTGCCCGTCAGGTCACCGGCAACGGCGTTGAACTGGGCAACGGCGAGACGCAGCATCAGTTTTTCGACTTTTCTTTGGCGTCGTTGTAGCGTTTGACGCCTTCCTTGATTTCCTTGCGGGCGGCTTTGACATTCTGCCAGCCGCTGGTTCTCACCCATTTGCCGGGTTCGAGATCCTTGTAATGCTCAAAGAAGTGGGCAATCTGGTTGCGCAGGAGTTCCGGCAGGTCTTCGATGGATTTGACATCGTTGTACAGCACCGTCAGTTTTTCCACCGGCACGGCCAGCACCTTGGCGTCCTGACCGCCTTCGTCGGTCATCTGCAACTGGCCGATCGGGCGGCAGCGGACGACGACGCCGGGTTGCAGGGAAAACGGCGCGACGACCAGAACATCGACCGGATCGCCGTCACCGGCGATGGTGTGAGGAATGTAGCCGTAATTACAGGGGTAGTTCATCGAGGTGGACATGAAGCGGTCGACGAACAGCGCCCCGCTTTCTTTATCGACTTCGTATTTGATCGGCTCCGAATGGGCGGAAATTTCGATGATGACGTTGAAATCATCGGGCAGCGATTTACCAGCGGGAACGTTGTTGAGGGCCATTTTTTGTCTCCAGTTCGGGGTTGAGAATCGCTGATTATACCGCCCCGCCGGGCGCGGCCCCCGACCACGCGGCAAGAAACTCCCGCCAGTGCGGCGCGCCGATTTTGGCAAGCTGCGCCTTGACGAAGGCGATTTCGGCGGCTTCCTCAGCCGCCGTCAATTCGCCGCGCAGACGGCGAAAACGGTTGTAGACGAGATAGGTATTGACGACATCGGTCTGGCAATAATCGCTGATCGCCGCCTGCTCGCCCGCCTGCCAGGCTGACCAGACCTTGCCGCCATCCATGCCGAGCTTGCCGGGAAAACCGCACAGTTTGGCGAGTTCATCCAAAGGCGCATTGGCGCGTGGATTGTAGAGGGCGAGCAGATCCATGAGATCGAGATGGCGGGTGTGATAGCGGCTGATGTAATTGTTCCACTTGAAATCGCGCGAATCGGCGTAATCGCCATCGCCCAGATCCCAGTAACGCGGGGCCGCGACGCCATGCCGCAGGGCGCGATAGTGCAAAACCGGCAGATCGAAACCGCCGCCATTCCACGACACGATCTGCGGCGTGAATTTTTCGACGCCATCAAAAAAACGCTGGATGATGGCCGCTTCATCGAGTTCCGTCTCGGCCAGCGACCACACTTTGAACCCTTCGCTGGTGCGCAAAACGCAGGAAATACAGGCGACCCGCTGAAGATGCAGCGGCAGGAAATCACTCCCCGTTTTGGCCCGGCGCTGCTCGAAGGCCAATTCGGCGACTTCGGCCTCCGGCAATTCGGCAGGCAGATCATTGAGGCAACGGATGCCGTCAATGTCGGGGATGGTTTCGATGTCGAAGACGAGAATGGGTTTCATGGCGCGTCCTCAGAATCGGCTGTCAGGCCCCTCTCCTCCGGGAGGAGAGCAGAGAGAAGTACCTCCCCTCTCCCACTCGTGGGAGAGGGGCCGGGGGTGAGGGATGATCGCGCGGTGATGACGGTTATCCCATGCCCCATTCAATGCGTTCAGAAATGCCTGCGGTTTTCTCCCTCTCCCTTGATGGGAGAGGGCCGGGGAGAGGGTGCGCTGAACTCGACATAAAAACGGCTCAAGCGCCGCCCCCCTCTCCCCCGGCCCCTCTCCCGCAAGGGGAGAGGGGAGCAAACCACCGGTTGCGAACAGGTTTTGCGGCAAGCTTTTCACGCCGGGAAAACCCCCGTCGACAAATAGCGATCTCCCCGGTCGCAGATGATGCTCACAATCACCGCCTGCTCCAGCCGTTCGGCCAGACGCAGGGCGACCGCGACGCCGCCGCCGGAGGAAATCCCGGCGAAAATACCTTCTTCGACGGCGAGTTGCCGGGTCATGGCTTCCGCTTCGGCCTGGCTCACGTATTCGATGGCGCTGACATTTTCCGGCGCGTAGATTTTCGGCAAATACGCCGCTGGCCACTTGCGGATGCCGGGAATCTGGCTGCCATCTTCCGGCTGGCAGCCGATGATCTGAATGGCCGGGTTCTGCTCCTGCAAAAAACGCCCCGTGCCCATGATGGTGCCGGTCGTGCCCATGCTGGCGACCAGATGCGTGACGCGACCGGCGGTGTCGCGCCAGATTTCCGGGCCGGTGCCGGTGTAGTGCGCCAGCGGGTTATCGGGGTTGGCGAACTGGTCGAGTATGACGCCCCGGCCCTCGTCGCGCATTCGCGCGGCGACGTCGCGGGCCAGCTCCATGCCGCCGTCCTTCGGCGTCAGCACCAGTTCAGCGCCGTAGGCGCGCATACTCTGGCGGCGTTCGATGCTCTGGTTTTCCGGCATCACCAGAATCATCCGGTAGCCCCTGATCGCCGCCGCCATCGCCAACGCAATGCCGGTGTTGCCGGAAGTCGCCTCGATCAGCGTGTCGCCCGGCTTGATTTCGCCACGCGCTTCAGCCCGGGCGATCATCGACAGCGCCGCCCTGTCCTTCACTGAACCCGCCGGATTATTGCCTTCGAGTTTGACCAGAAGCACATTGCCGCGCCGCTCATTGGCCGCGCCCGGCAGCCGGACGAGGCGCACGAGCGGCGTATTGCCGACAAAATCCTGCAAGGTTTTATACATGCTCATGCAGCCACGCGACATACTGGCTGACGCCCTCTTCAACGCTCGCCATCGGCGCGGTGTAACCGGCGGCGCGCAGGCGTTGCAGATCAGCCTCGGTAAATGCCTGATATTTGCCTTTCAAGGCTTCGGGAAAAGCGATGTATTCAAGTAAACCCTGCGCCCGCAATTGATCCAGCGTCAGCGCCGTTTCACCTTTTTGTTTACGGCAGCCATTGACGGCGGCGACGGCGACATCATTAAAACTCTGCGCCCGCCCGGAGCCGAGATTGAAAATACCGGATTTTTCCGGGTGGTCGAGAAAGAACAAATTCACTTTGGCGACATCGCCGACAAAAACAAAATCCCGCATCTGGCCGCCATTTTCATAACCGTGCGAGCCTTCAAACAATTTCACCCGGCCTTCCGCCCGGAACTGGTTGTAATGATGAAAGGCGACGGAAGCCATGCGCCCCTTGTGCGTCTCGCGCGGGCCATAAACATTGAAATAGCGAAAGCCGACAATCTGCGACGACGGCTCTAAAGCCAGCCGCTGGCGGACGATCTGGTCAAAGAGAAATTTCGAGTAGCCATAAACATTGAGCGGCCCCTCAAACTGCCGTTCCTCACGGAAGGTCGTCGCCGCGCCATAGGTCGCCGCCGACGAGGCGTAAAGAAACTGCACATCCTGATCGAGACACCAATCGAGCAGAATGCTCGAATAACGAAAATTATTTTCCATCATATAGCGGCCATCCGTCTCCATCGTATCGGAGCAAGCGCCTTCGTGGAAAATCGCTTCGACATCGCCATCAAAAAACCCGGCCTGGATGCGCTCGATAAAATCCTGCTTGTCGATGTAATCAGCAATTTCACAATCGACCAGATTTTTGAATTTATCGGCCTTGGTCAAATTATCGACGGCGATAATTTTGTTGACACCACGCTCATTGAGCGCCTTGACGATATTGGAGCCAATAAACCCGGCAGCGCCGGTAACGATGGTGTACATAGATTTTCCTCAAATAGCCCGGGCAATTTCTTCGCGGGTGACGACGGCGGTGCCGAGTTTGCCAACAACGATGCCGGCGGCGATATTGGCGACCCGAATCGCCTCGGCCCAGTCGGCGCCAGCGGCGAGCGCCACGGCCAGCGTTGCGATCACCGTGTCGCCAGCGCCGGAAACATCAAATACTTCGCGCGCCTGCGCTGGCTGGTGGTGGGTTTCGCCATCGGCGAAGAGGGTCATGCCTTCTTCGCTGCGCGTCACCAGCAAGGCTTCGAGGCCAAGCTGGCCGCGCAGACGTTGCGCTTTTTCGGCGAGTTCCTCTTCGTTGCGCCAATGGCCGATGATTTGCTTCAACTCGGCGCGGTTGGGCGTCATCACCGTCGCCCCGGCGTAGCGCGACCAGTCGTCGCCCTTGGGGTCGACCAGCACGGGTTTGCCAGCGGCGCTCGCCAGGCGGATCATCTCGGCGATGTGGGCCAAGCCGCCCTTGCCGTAGTCGGAGAGGATGACGACATCGGCGTCGGCGACGCGGCGCTCGAAGTCGGCGAGTTTGGCCAGCAGCACCTCGTGCGAGGGCGGCGTTTCAAAGTCGATGCGCAGCAACTGCTGTTGGCGGCCAATGACGCGCAGTTTGATGATGGTCGATAGCGTATTGTCGATGTGCAGGCTGGCGTCGATGCTGCCTTCGGCGAGCAGGCGGGCGATGCCGCGCCCGGCTTCGTCGTCGCCAACGACCGAGAGCAGCGCCGTCGTCGCGCCGAGCGCAACGGCATTCCGCGCCACGTTGGCGGCGCCGCCCAAGCGCTCCTCCTGACGGTCGACCTTGACCACCGGCACCGGCGCTTCCGGCGAGATGCGGTTGACTTCGCCAAACCAGTAGCGATCGAGCATGACATCGCCGACGACGAGCAGACGCACCCGGGCGATCTTGTTCAGCATGTTTCAGCGCCCGATGGCGAAATATTCGATGCCCATGCCGCGCACCAACCTGGGGTCGTAGAGGTTGCGGCCATCAAAAATGACCGGGTGATTGAGGGTTTCTTTGATGGCGGAAAAATCCGGGCTGCGGAATTCCTTCCATTCGGTGACGATGATCAGCGCATCGGCCCCGGTCAGCGCCTGCATCGGCTGTTCAACATAGGCAAGGCGCGGCTCGTTGCCGAAAATACGGCGGGTTTCATCCATCGCCACCGGGTCGTAGGCGGCAACCGTGGCCCCGGCGGCGAACAGGTCGGCGATCAGTTCGCGGCTGGGCGCTTCGCGCATATCGTCGGTATTCGGCTTGAACGACAGGCCCCAGAGCGCGAAATGCTTGCCCGTCAGGTCGCCGAAACGCTGCCGGATCTTGCCGGTCAGCACATGTTTCTGGGCCTCGTTGGCTTCTTCGACGGCGTTCAGCACTTTGAGGCCGATGCCGGCATCGTCCTGGGCGGTGCGGATCAGGGCTTTGACATCCTTGGGAAAGCAGGAGCCGCCATAGCCGCAGCCGGGATAGAGGAAGTGGTAGCCGATGCGCGGGTCGGAGCCGATGCCCTGACGCACCATTTCGATGTCTGCGCCAAGCGCCTCGGCGAGGTTGGCGAGTTCGTTCATGAAGCTGATGCGCGTCGCCAGCATGGCGTTGGCGGCGTATTTGGTCAGTTCGGCGCTTTTCACATCGGTCACGATGAGGCGCTCGTGATTGCGCTGAAAGGGCGCGTACAAGGCCCGCATGAGGTGGATCGCCTGATCATCCTCAGCGCCGATGACGATGCGGTCGGGCCGCATGAAATCGTCAACGGCGGCCCCTTCCTTCAAAAATTCCGGGTTGGAAACGACGCTGAAGGGAATGTTCACGCCGCGTTTGCCCAATTCCTCTTGCAGCGCCGCCTTGACCCTGGCCCCGGTGCCGACCGGCACGGTGCTTTTATCGACCACGACCTTGTAATCGGTCATCAGACGGCCAATATTGCGCGCTGCCGCCAGCACATATTGCAGGTCGGCGGAGCCATCCTCATCGGGCGGCGTGCCGACGGCGATGAACTGGACAGTGCCGTGCCGCACCGCCCGCTCGATGTCGGTGGTAAAACGCAGGCGACCAGCAGCAACGTTGCGCCGCACCATGTCTTCGAGACCGGGTTCGTAGATGGGAATGCCGCCTTCTTCGAGAATGCGGATTTTTTCCGGGTCGACATCGAGGCAGAGCACATCATTGCCGACTTCCGAAAGACAAGCGCCGCTAACCAAGCCGACATAACCGCTGCCAATAACCGTAATTTTCATGGAAATTCCTAGAGGGATTGATCGAATTCTTCGCCGCGCCGCGGCGGGTAGCTTTCCCAACCGCCGCAGGCCGGACAGCGCCAGTAGAACTGGCGCGCCTTGAAGCCGCAATTATTGCACCGATAGCGCGACAACCGCTGCGTGTAGCCGTGGATGATGCTCTTCGCCAACTCGACATCGGGGCGGACTTCCGGCGAGGTGAGCGGCAAACGGGCGCTCATCAGTTTTTCCAGACCGAGGAGGGTCGGATTTCTTTGCAACTCGCCGCGCACCAGACGATAGGCGACTTCCGTGCCTTCATTTTCGAGCACCAGTTGATAGACGACTTCGAGCAGATCGAGCGAAGGATAGCGTTCGAGATAGCCGCGCAACAGCGCGATGCCTTCTTCGCGGCGCTCCAGCTTGCGGTAGGCGTCGAGCAGGCGCTGGGCGACCAGGGCGAGGTAGGCGGGGTCCTGCTGCTCGATGCGTTGCCAGGCTTCGATGGCGGCCTGCGACTGGCCTTCCTGGACCAGAAGATCGCCCAAGAGGAGGCTGGCGCGCACGCATTTGCGATCTTCCTGAATGGCCCGTTCGAGGTAGGCGCGCGCCGAATCGTGGCGGGAGCGCATGATGTCGCTGGCCGCCAGTTCGCAGTGAAATTCGGCGATTTCCCGCTGCGTGGCGACGCCGGGCAGTTCGCGGGCGAGTTCGACGGCTTTTTGCCATTCTTTTTCGGCCTGATAAATTTCCAGCAGGTGGCGCTTGGCCTCCTCCGCGAAAGAGGTGCCGAGCAGTTTGTTGAAAATTTCTTCGGCGCGGTCGAGCAACCCGGCTTTGAGAAAATCCTGGCCGAGTTCAGTGAGCGCGTGCAAGCGCACACTTTCGTCGAGATCGGCGCGGTCGATGAGATTCTGGTGCATCCGAATCGCCCGCTCGGTTTCGCCGCGACGGCGAAACAGGTTGCCGAGGGCAAAATGCAGTTCGACGGTTTGCGAATCGACCTTGGCGACTTCGAGAAAAGAGTCGATGGCTTTGTCCGGCTGCTCGTTCAACAGAAAATTCAGGCCCTGAAAATAGGAGCGCGGCAAGGCCCGCGATTCATGCACCACCTGACGCATATCGACCCGCGCCGCGCCCCAGCCGAGGGCGAAAAAAACGGGGATGAGCAGAAGTTGCCAATAGGCGAATAAATCGCTCATAGGACGACGGGCGGCTCCGGCGGCGATGCTGGCGACTGTTTTTCAGCGTGTTTGCGCAGACGGGAAATGAGCCGCCGCTGACGAAAGAGGACGCCCGTCAGCGACAAAGCGCCGATTACTGCGCCAGCGGCGAAGAAAGCCAGCAGAACAATGACCAGCGGCGCTTCCCAAACCTCGCCGAGGAGCAGATTGAGGACGACGGGCGCGGTGTTCTGGACGGCGAAAACGACCAGAAAAATAAAAATGATGAGCCGGATGGCCCAGGTCAGCGCAGTCATAATATTGAATATAGCTGTCTTAATAAAAAACCAGGCAGAACCCGCGCTTCATCGCGGGCATTGGCGTAAAAGCCCCTCGCCCCCTCACCCTCTTTCCCTCTCCCCCCAGGGGGCGAGGGACGATCGAGCCTTGCAGGTTGTAACGTATGAGCTGCGTGCGACGGCCCGGAAAAATCGACTTGCATTGTCCAGTTATTGAATGGGCAGCTATAAAAAAGGGCAGTGAAACGACTCACTGCCCCTGAATCTACCATATCGGGATTCAGGTTACAGGGTTCAGGATTCAGTTTTTCCTTGCGCCGCGAAGCGGCGGAAATCAATCTGAAACCTGTACCCTGAACCCTGAAACCTGTCGCATCAAAGCGCCTGATCGACCCGTTCGCGCAACTCTTTGCCAGCCTTGAAGTGGGGCACCCACTTGGCGGGCACGCTGACCTTCTCCCCCGATTTGGGATTGCGGCCCGTGCGCGGTGGCCGGTAGTTGAGCGCAAAGCTGCCGAAGCCTCTGATCTCGATGCGATCACCGCGCACCAGCGCCTCGGTCATCGCATCAAGAATCATCTTGACCGCAAAATCAGCATCTTTCGTCACCAACTGCGGGAACCTTTCCGCCAGCCGGGCGATTAGCTCGGATTTGGTCATTTTGTCGCCTTGTCAGCCTTGCTCTTTGAGCTTGGCCTTGAGCAGAGCGCCCAGGTTGGTGGTGCCGGAAGCGGCGGCGGAAGACTCAGCGGAGAGTTTCTGCATCGCTTCGTGCTGCTCGGCGCTGTCCTTGGCCTTGATCGACAGGTTGATGCCGCGCGTCTTGCGATCAACGTTGATGATCATGGCTTCGACCGTGTCGCCGACCTTGAGGTGATGCGTCAGATCCTCGATGCGATCGCGCGAGAACTCGGAAGCGCGCAGATAACCCTCGTTGTCGCCATCGAGCGCAACCACCGCGCCGCGCGCATCAACCGACTTGACCGTGCCACGGACGACGCTGTTCTTCTCGTGGGTGGCGATGAAGTTGGTGTACGGGTCGCCTTCCATCTGCTTGATGCCGAGCGAAATGCGCTCTTTTTCGACGTCGATGCCAAGCACCACGGCCTCGACTTCGTCGCCCTTCTTGAAGTTGCGGATGGCTTCTTCGCCGGTGGCGCTCCAGGAGAGGTCGGAGAGATGAACAAGACCGTCGATGCCGCCGGGCAGGCCAATGAAGATGCCGAAATCGGTGATCGACTTGATCGCGCCCTTCACCTTGTCGCCCTTCTTGTGGTTCATCGCAAAGTCGTCCCACGGATTCGGCTGGCACTGCTTCATGCCGAGCGAAATGCGGCGGCGGTCTTCGTCGATTTCGAGGATCATCACTTCGGTCTCGTCGCCCAGAGAAACGACCTTGGACGGATGGACGTTCTTGTTGGTCCAATCCATTTCGGAGACGTGCACCAGACCTTCGATACCCTGCTCGATTTCGACAAAAGCGCCGTAATCGGTGAGGTTGGTGACCTTGCCGAACAGACGGGTGCCAGCCGGATAGCGGCGGGCGATGCCGACCCACGGATCGTCGCCCAACTGCTTCATGCCGAGCGAGACGCGGTTCTTGTCGGTATCGAATTTGAGAATCTTGGCGGTGACTTCGTCGCCAACGTTCAAGACTTCGCTCGGATGGCGAACGCGACGCCAGGCCAGATCGGTGATGTGCAACAGGCCGTCGATGCCGCCCAGATCGACGAAAGCGCCGTAATCGGTGATGTTCTTGACGACGCCCTTGATGATGGTGCCTTCTTTGAGGTTTTCGAGGAGTTTTTCGCGGTCTTTGTCGGCGGTGGCTTCGAGCACAGCGCGGCGCGACATGACGACGTTGTTGCGTTTGCGGTCAAGTTTGATGACCTTGAACTCCATCGTTTTGCCTTCATACGGCGTGGTGTCCTTGACCGGGCGCATATCGACCAGCGAGCCGGGGAGGAAGGCGCGCACGCCGTTGGACATGACGGTCAAACCGCCCTTGACCTTGCCGGTGATGGTGCCGGTGACGAGCGAGTTGTTGTTGAGGGCTTCTTCGAGGAAGTTCCAGGCGGCGATGCGCTTGGCGCGTTCGCGCGAGAGGCGGGTGGCGCCGTAGCCATCTTCGAGCATCTCGATGGCAACCTGCACGAAATCGCCCGCTTTGACTTCGATTTCGCCTTGATCATTCAAAAATTCTTCGAGCGGAACATAGGATTCCGATTTCAGGCCGGCATTGACCACGACAAAATTGTGGTCGATGGCCATCACTTCAGCGGTGATGACTTCGCCTTGACGCATTTCCTGGCGGGCCAGGGATTCTTCAAAAAGTTGAGCAAAAGATTCCATTGAGAAAAAACTTTCATGCTGCAAGTAAAACCCGCAGCGGGTTGAGGTTGCACACACCGCCGCCCGAATGGGCGGCGAAACTTACCGCGACGCTGTCTTGTTCGCTTCCCGATGCCACTGCAACACTTGATTGACCGCTGCTTCGATGGTCATGTCGGTGGTATCGAGCAATCTGGCGTCCGCCTCCTGCCTGAGCGGGGCAACGCTGCGCCCGGAATCGCGGGCGTCACGTTGCTGGAGATCAAGCAGAAGGCGCGGGAGGTTAGCAGAGAAACCTTTTTCGATCAACTGCTTATAACGCCGTTCGGCGCGCGCTTCGGCTGTCGCCGTGAGAAAAATCTTGAGCGCCGCCTGGGGAAAAACGACCGATCCCATATCGCGGCCATCGCCAACCAGACCGGGCGCGGCATTGAAAGCCCGCTGGCGGAACAGCAAAGCCTCGCGCACGGCAGGCAGCGCCGCGACCTGCGAGGAACCGGCGGATATTTCCTCGCTGCGAATGGCTTCATTGACCGTGACGCCTTGCAGGTAAACATCGCCTTCTAAAAATTGGACATCGAGCTGGGCGGCAATCGCCGCCACCGCCGCCTCATTGGCCCAATCGACGCCCGCATCTCTGGCGGCCAGCGCCGTCAGGCGATAGAGCGCGCCGGAATCAAGGTAGGCGTAACCCAGCGCCGCCGCCACCCGCGCCGCCACCGTCCCCTTGCCGGAAGCCGACGGGCCGTCGATGGCAATCACCGGCGCAGCCTGGGTGACGGCAGCAAAACGGGCGAAATAATCGGGAAAGGTCTTGGCGACACAGTTGGGATCATTGATGCGCAAGGGCGTGCCGAAAGCCGCCAGCGAAAAACACATCGCCATGCGGTGATCGTCGTAGGTATCAATGGCGGCAGAACGCAATGCGCCCCCCGCAAAAGCCTCTCGCCCCTCCGACAAAAGCCCCTCTCCCCTTGCGGGAGAGGGGTTGGGGAGAGGGGGCGCGGCATTGCCAACCGCCGCCCCCCTCTCCCTCTTTCCCTCCCCCGCAAGGGGAGAGGGACGATCACGCCGTGGCGATTGTGGGGTATGCGCATCATTCAACGCCCCCGC
>JAITWU010000204.1 GCA_031285115.1 Azonexus sp.
CTGCGCTACGCCAACCAGTCAGCCCGTCTTTATGGCTTTGACCTGTCGGGCAAGCTGCCGCTCATCGATACGTCGGTCGGTTCTTTCGGCATGAAGGCGCTCATCAACTACACACGCGGCAAAAACCGCGATAGCGGCGATGATCTCTACAACATCATGCCCGCCAACGGCAAACTCACCCTCACGCACCAGAGCGGCGGCTGGGACAATGCGCTGGAACTGATCGGCGTCGCCGCCAAGCGGCAGGTTTCCGGCCAGCGCAACGAGATCCAGACCGGCGGCTACAGCCTCGTCAATCTGCGCGGCAGCTACTCCTGGCAGCAGGTGCGCCTCGATTTCGGCGTCGAAAACCTGTTTGACCGCTTCTACGACCTGCCGACCGGCGGCGCTTACACCGGCCAGGGCAGGACCATGAGCATAACCGGCATTCCCTGGGGCATTGCCGTACCGGGCATGGGCCGTTCGCTGTACGCCGGGGTCAATGTCAAATTCTGACCGGCCCCGCTCCCTTAAAATGGCGTGATGTCTGCCCAATGCCCCCTTCGCATCACGTCCGCCCTGCCCGAATGGCGGCGCAGCGGCCCGTTTTTGCTGATTGCGGCGGCGCTGCATCTGGCCGCGCTGGCCGCGCCGCATCAGCGGGCAGCGGCGGCCCTGCCGCCGCCCTTGCAAGTGCATCTGGTCAAAGTCCATGAGCCACAACCGGTAGCGGAAGCGCCGCCGGCTATCCCTCCGCTTATCCCGCCGCCGCCGGAACCAGCCAGACCGCCCGCCAAACAAAAAACGCGACCCATCCTGGCGATGGCCCCGGAACAGCAGGCAACAACGCCGTATACGCCAACGATCGCCGCAGACACCCCCCTCTCCCCTTGCAGGAACCGGGCCGGGGAAGAGGGGGGCGGCGACAGTGATTGCTCACCTCCTCCCCCCAGGCCCTCTCCCGCAAAGGGCGAGGGGCTTGCCGCCACGGTTGCCCCGAGCTACGCAGCCGCCTACCTCAACAACCCCGAACCGCCCTATCCCGCGCTCTCACGCCGCCTGGGCGAAGAAGGGGCCGTCAGGCTGCGCGTTCTGGTCACCACCGATGGCCGGGCGGCCACGGTCGAACTGGCGCAGAGCAGCAACTTCCCCCGCCTCGACGAAGCCGCCCGCCAGGCCGTCGCCCACTGGCGCTTCGTCCCCGCCCGGCGCGGCGGCGAAGCGGTTGAAGCCACGGTGATCGTGCCGATTGTGTTTCGTCTGGATAGTTGAAATGCCCGAAATGACGACGGGGACCGAAGTCCCCGCCGGCTGTCTTGGGTAATAAGGCTTCAGCGGCCCCAGCTGTGCCGTTTAGGCGGCGACAGCGAAACGCTCATCGTTGGCGTTTGTGGATTTGCGCGGATTACGTCCGTCACCTTTCGGGTTGCCTGCGCACCTTTGCCCGCCCTGTCGAAGCCAGTACACCCCCAACTCAACCCACCGCGATGGGTTCAGGTGGAGGTGAGGGGAATCGAACCCCTGTCCAGAACGCCTCCAGATTGCCGGAATTACAACCATGTCGAGCATTATGGGGAGGATGGCGCGGGTTTTCAAGAACCCGGCGACGATTTCCCGGCATTTTCCAGTGCTTTGGCAACAATTTCCTGATAGAGACCGATCCCCTTGACCACGATCGGCTCCATTTCCGGGTGGCGGTCGATCAGGGGGCGCAAAGCCCGGATGTCGTCATCGACCTGGGTCAGATAGGCGATTTCCATGTCGTTGAGTTCCTCACCCGCGTCGACCTTGGCCTTCATTTCGAGGGCGCGGGGCAGGCGCTGGTTGTTGTAGCGGTCGAGCAAGACCTGAATGACGCCTGCGTCGTTGGTGTTGTCCATCGTGTTGTTCTCCTCAAGCGTAGCCGGGGCGTTGGTAAAATTTGCCATATTGATGCCAAACGAATTTTCCATTTTGCCCGCAAATTTCGTCCTGTGTTAAGTCGTTGGGCGTAAAAATGGTAACCGAAACCAGCTCTCCCGTTGTTTCGGCAAACATCCCGAGAAGAGCGAGGACGCGCTAGACTCGGTTTCCGACGCCCATTCCGGTAGCAAAACGATCTGATGGAGACTGCAATGCCCGCTGCTTCTGAACTGGCTCCCCCTGAGCTTGACGCCCTCGTTCCCGCCCAGAGCTTTGATCGCCGCGATTTTCTCGCCGCCAGCATCGGCGCGGGCTTTGCGCTCGCCGTGCAACCGGCGCTGGCGCAGACGGCGGTTCATACCGATGGTGACGGCCTCATCGCTGGTGAAATCAGGGCGTCGGTCAAGGATGGCGAAATCGCCGCCTACCGCGCCCAGCCTGCGAATATGGCGAAGCCGCCGGTGGTGCTGGTCGTTTCGGAAATTTTCGCGGTGCATGAATACATCCGCGATGTTTGCCGCCGCCTCGCCAAACTCGGCTATCTGGCGATTGCGCCGGAACTGTTCGCCCGTCAGGGCGACCCGCGCCGGATCGAGAGCATCCCGGAAATTCTCGACAAAATTGTCAGCAAAACGCCCGACGCGCAGGTGATGAGCGATCTCGACGCCTGTGTCGCCTGGGCTGCCGCCAACGGCGGCGATACGGCGCGGCTGGCGATTACCGGCTTTTGCTGGGGCGGCCGCATCACCTGGCTGTATGCCGCCCGCAACCCGCAAGTCAAAGCCGGGGTCGCCTGGTACGGGCGGCTGGTGGGCGCGGCCAATGACATTACGCCGACGCAGCCGAGCGACATCACCGGCCAGTTGCAAGCCCCCGTGCTTGGCCTTTACGGTGGCGAGGATGCCGGAATCCCGCTTGATACGGTCGACGCCATGCGCCAACGCCTGAAAACGGGCAGCGCCGCCGCCCAGGCATCGCAGATCAAGGTCTATCCCAATGCGCCGCACGCCTTTCACGCCGATTACCGGCCCAGCTACCGGGCCGCAGAAGCCGCCGACGGCTGGCGTTCAATGCTGGCGTGGTTCAAGGAACATGGCGTTTGAGGCGGCGACGATAGCGACGATGGGGCAGGCGCAAAGGCTTCGTGCTACCCTTTGTGCCTTGCCTGACCATCGTTGTTGCCGACTATGACTACTGTCGAATCTCCCGCGCCTTTGCTGCCCAACTCGCCATCCGACTCGCTGCCTGCCCCGTTGCCTGATCCCCGCGCCCTGCTCAAGGATTTGCAAACGCGCTTTGATGTTTTCCGCCATTTCAGCCCGCTGGCCATTGGCATCGACAAGCAGGTGCAGGCTCAACTGCCGACAGTGGAAAAGAAGGCCCTGCGGCTGGCAATGCGCAGCCACACCATCTCCACCCGCTACTTGAAGGAAATGCAAACCGGCACGACGCGCCTCAATCTCGACGGCACGCCCGCCGGTGAAGTGACCGACGAAAACCGCCGCCACGCCGCCGAATTGCTCAAAGAGCGCTTCAAGAAGCAGAACGAGCAACGACGCGCCGCGCAGGCCGCCAGCAAAGCCGCCGAAGCGGCTGCCCGTGAAGAAGAACTGCGGGCCGCCAAGCTCAATCAACTGGCGGAAAAATTCGGGCGCAAGGGTCGCTGAGAAGGGAGCGGCCCGACCGCGCTGGCTGCCGCATTCGGCTCCAGGGCAGTCAATTCGATATCGAGATGACCGGGCAGATAACCGCTGGTGCGGGCGTTGAAATCGGCGACGTTCAGTTCGGGGCAAAAACGGCTCATTGCGTGCTCCAGATCAATCAAGCCTGTGCTGGAGCCGCCGCCAGCGGCGCTTCGCGGATGGGCAGATTGACCACGGCGGCGAGCAAGGCCAGCGCCATGTCGGCGTACCACATCCAGCCAAAATCGCCGAAGCGGCTCATCGCCAGCCCGCCCAGGTAAGCGCCGAGAAAGCCGCCGGTCTGGTGGCTCAACAGCGTCAGGCCAAACAGCGTCGCCAGATAGCGGATGCCGAACAACTTGCCGACGATGGCCGCCGTCGGCGGCACCGTCGCCAGCCAGGTAAAGCCGATGCCGACGGCAAACAGGTAATACGTCAGATCAGTGCGCGGCGCGATGAGATACAGCCCGATCAGCGCCGCCCTTGAAGCGTACATCGCCGCCAGCACGTATTTGCTGCGATAGCGGGAAATGCAGGAGCCGATGTAAAGACTGCCAGCGATATTGCTCAAACCGATAATCGCCAGCGACCAACTGGCAACCGACGGCGGCAAGCCGCACAACTCGATTTCACCCGGCAAATGCGTCGTCAGAAAAGCGATGTGAAAACCGCAAGTAAAAAAACCAGCATTGAGCAAAAGATAACTCGGATTGCGCAGCGCCTCGCTAATCGCCCGCCGCAAGCCGCCCGCCTCGCGCGCGGGCGGCGGCGCAGCCGCATCCCTGCCGCCGACCAGCTTGCCGACCAGCGGCAGGGCCGCGAGCGGCAGCAGGGCCATCGCCCACATCGCGCCCATCCAGCCGGTCAGTTGGATCAACTTTTGCATCACCGGGGCAAAAATGAACTGGCCGAAAGAACCACCGGCATTGATGACACCGGAAGCCGCGCCGCGCGCTTCGAGCGGCAAGCGCCCGGCGGCGGCGCCGATCAGCACCGAAAAACTGCCAGCGCCGGAACCCGCAGCCAACAGCAAGCCAAGTGAGACGATCAGCCCAAAACCCGTCCCCATGAACGGCGTCACCGCAGAGCCGAGCGCCAGAATCAGCAAACCGCCGATCAACACCACCCGCGAGCCGTAACGCTCGGCCATCGCCCCCGCCACCGGCTGCGCCAAGCCCCAGACAAACTGCCCAACCGCCAGCGCCAGACTGATGCTGACGACACTTAAGCCAGTGCTTTCGCCAATCGGCTTGATAAACAACCCCAACGACTGCCGCGCCCCCATCGTCACCATCAAAATCCCAGCCGCCGCCAGCGTGACGGTGAGAATGCCGGGACGATTGAGAGCGCGGAACATGGCAGGATTGGCGGACAAAAAACTGAGAGCGCCGATTATTGCAGAAGCCGGAGGTGAAAAAGCGGCACTATCCAAGCATTCTAGGTGAGAATCCACTTCATGCAGCAATGGTGCGCCCTGTCGGACCCGGTGATGGAAGATGCGCTGTACGAAATCGAATCCATGCGGATATACAGTTCGCCGAAGACAACATCGCTGCGCCCGTCGGTTTCTGAGTTGAGTCCGCCGCTGACGCGCCCAACGAGATTCTGGAGATTGGCGTCGTCGCAGACGATTTCAAGGTGTATCCGGTGCGGCTGGCCCGCGATGTGACCAGCTTCGCCGATGGAGTCTTTGCGGTAGATGAGCCGACCCGCAGTAATCGTGCCGGGTATCTCGGTCAAGTGCTGATAGATTGAATAGTAGCGAACCGTGACCGCCGTACCGTCCGCCGCCGCGCCAATGTCGGTTTCGTGTTCGATGACGACGCCGCCGTCACTTGTCCAGCCTTCGTAGCCCAAGGCGTGCGCGTCCCGTGCGGCGCTGTCTTCGGGCATCGGCGTATGCTGCCGCACAAAGCGCACTCGCCCATCGGCAATGGCCCGAACTGGAAGGCGGTTCGCTCCGTCCTGCGGCGCTTGCAGGTGTACGCCGCCGTGCCAGCAGCAGTTCGTCCCAACCGGAAACCCACCATCCTCAACGGTCAGCATGGCGCGATCCAGCCAGTCAGCGTCGGTCTCGCCTGCGTTGCGCTCAGGCAGAAATGGGGGGCTAATCAGCATTTTTGAGGGCTCCTGTACGTTACTGGCGTAATTAGCGCGATACCGGGAATTTTCTATTCATTTTCCACTTTTCGAGCGAGGTTGCCTTGACTCTCGTATCCGGCAATTTCTCCAACATAGCCGGACTTCCTCCCGCCCCCTCGAACGCGTGTTGACTTCCCTTGACCGAGAAGACCCCCGGACAAGCGAAAGAGATGTTCTGTCCCTCGATGGTGAGCGCAGACTGTCCGGCCTGGAGGACGATCTTCTG
>JAITWU010000140.1 GCA_031285115.1 Azonexus sp.
GGGCAGCGGTCAGCCGCACCTCCCCCCTCTCCCCAACCCCTCGCCCGCGAGGGGAGAGGGGCTTTGCCGGTAGCGGAGGAGGGGAGCCTTGCCGATCACCGGAGAGAAGGGTTTGGGCCGCAATTCCTGAACGGCGACAGCGCCCCTCCCGCCCCGCCGCTGCCCGCCGAACTGCTCGACCCGCGTCTCGAATTTATCGTCGCCCTCGAACTGGTCGAACCGGTTGCCGCCGGGCAAATCCTGCATTCCCAGCGCGATGCGCTGCTGCGCGTGGTCAAGCCGGTGCATTGGATCGGCTTCAACGAGCGCAGCCGCGAGTGGGAGCCGCTGCAAGCGGGCAGCGACCTGCCGGTGCGCCGTCTGCGCGTCGGCCTGCAACTCGTCAATCGTCAGGGGCCGGTGAGCGAAAGCGATGTCGCCATCTTTACCGGGGCGATGCAGGCGCTGGCCGATGAACTGATGGCCGTGGCCGACATGCCGCCGTCGCGGGTGCTCGATCAGGCGGCGGAAATCGACCGCTTCTGCGCCGCGGTCGATCTCGAAATCGGCCTCAATCTGGTCAGTCGCGGCCTTGCCTTTCCCGGCACCAAAATCCGGGCGCTGGCCGAAGCGGCGGGCATGGCGCTCGGCGGCGACGGCGCTTTCACCCGCTTTGACGACTTCGGCCACCGGCAATTCAGCCTGCAAAATTTCGAGAGCGCGCGCTTTGCCGCCGACTCCCTGCGCCATCTTTCGACCCACTGCCTGACGTTTACCCTGGACGTGCCCTGCGTCGACCACGGCGAGCGGGTCTTCATGCAAATGGCCGACCTCGCCCGGCGCTTCGCCGACGCCTTGAATGGCAGTCTGGTCGATGACAACCGCCAGCCGCTCGGCGAATTGCAGTTGGAGCACATCCGCCGCGAATTTATCGGCAAGCCGCAGGCGACGATGGCGAGCTTCGGCATCGCCGCTGGCTCGCCCCAGGCCCGGCGGCTGTTTTCCTGATGGCGACGGCAGCAGCCACCGCCCGCGCCGCAGTCTTGCGCGCCGAAATCGCCCGCCACGACCACGCCTATTACGTGCTCGATGCGCCAAGTCTCCCGGATGCCGAATACGACAAACTGTTCCGCGAATTACAGGCGCTCGAAGCCCAATTCCCCGAACTCGACAGCCCCGATTCGCCGACCCGCCGCGTCGGCGGCAAGCCGTTGGCGCAATTCGCGCCGGTGCAGCACGCCGTGCCGATGCTGTCGATCCAGACCGAAACCGACACCGGCCCCGCCGGGGCGCTCGATTTCGACGCCCGCGTGCGGCGCGAACTGGAACTTGCGGCAACCGCGCCGCCCGTCGAATACGCCGCCGAACTGAAATTCGATGGCCTCGCCATCAGCCTGCGCTACGAAAACGGCATATTGACGCGCGGCGCAACGCGCGGCGACGGCGCAACCGGCGAAGATGTGACGCAAAATCTGCACACCGTGCGCCAGATTCCGCTGCGCCTTGCGGGCGCAGTTTCGTCCATTCCGCCGCCCCTGCTCGAAGTGCGCGGCGAAGTCTACATGCGCCGCGACGATCTCGAAAAATACAACGCCGCCGCCGCCGCTCGCGGCGAAAAAACCTTGGTCAACCCGCGCAACGCGGCGGCTGGCAGCATCCGCCAGCTCGACCCGGCCATCGCCGCCAGCCGCCCGCTGTGCTTTTTCGCCTACGGCCTTGGCGCGGTCGACGGCTGGGCCATGCCCGCCACGCACAGCGGCGTGCTCGATGCGCTCGCCGCCTTCGGCCTGCCGGTTTGCCAGCACCGCGCCACGCTCGCGGGCGGTGATGCGCTCTCCAGCTTTCACCGGCAAATCGCCGCCTTGCGCGACAGCCTGCCCTTTGACATCGACGGCGTGGTCTACAAAGTCAACAGCCTCGCCCTGCAACAGCGCCTCGGTTTCCGCACCCGCGAGCCGCGCTGGGCCGTGGCCCACAAATACCCGCCGCAAGAGGCGCTGACCGTGGTCGAAGCAATCGACATCCAGGTTGGCCGCACCGGCGCGCTGACGCCGGTGGCGCGCTTGAAGCCCGTCTTCGTCGGCGGCGTCACCGTCACCAACGCCACCCTGCACAACGCCGATGAAGTGGCGCGCAAAGGAGGGCTGTGCGTTGGCGATACCGTCATCGTCCGCCGCGCTGGCGATGTCATTCCCGAAGTTCTCGGCGTCGTCGCCGAACGGCGGCCCGCCGACGCCCAGCCCTTCGTCATGCCGCAAGTCTGCCCGGTCTGCGGCGCTCACGTCCGGCGCGAAGAAGGCGAAGCCGTAACGCGCTGCTCCGGCGGCTTCTCCTGCCGCGCCCAGCGCACGCAAGCCATTTTGCACTTCGCCGGGCGGCGGATGATGGACATCGAAGGTCTCGGCGACCGCTACGTCGAGCGTCTGGTCGAATTCGACTACGTGAAAGGCGTCGCCGACCTCTACCGCCTGACGCTCGCCGACCTGCTCGACATGAAGCGGCGGGCCGACGAAGCCGATACACTCCCCGCCGACGCACTCCCCTCTCCCCTCGAGGGAGAGGGGCCGGGGGAGA
>JAITWU010000271.1 GCA_031285115.1 Azonexus sp.
CCTTGATCGCGCCGGATTCGACGCGGCCCATGAAGCCGCGATAGTCGTGCAGTTGTGGATTGGCCGAATCCTGCGGGCGGCAGACGTATTGCACGGGAAAGCGGAATTTTTCGCGCCGTTCGGTGTGCGCGGCGGGGGCGGTTTCGAGCATGTCGAGCAGGGTGGGGCCGTCGTACCAGGCGAGGTTGTCGCCGCGGTCGACGATCATGTCGCCATTCAAGGCCGAGAGCGGGATGAAGCGCACATCTTCAATGCCGACTTTGGCGGCAAAGGCGAGATAGTCGGCCTTGATTTTTTCAAAGGTTTCTTGCGCGTAATCGACCAGATCCATTTTGTTGATCGCCACCACCAGATGCGGAATGCCGACCAGCGCAGCGAGCTTGGAGTGGCGGCGGGTCTGCGTCAGCACGCCTTTTCTCGCGTCGATCAGGATGATCGCCAGATTGGCGGTAGACGCCGCCGTCACCATGTTGCGCGTGTATTGCTCGTGGCCGGGCGCGTCGGCAATGATGTATTTGCGTCTGCCAGTGGAAAAATAGCGGTAGGCGACGTCGATGGTGATGCCCTGTTCGCGCTCGGCTTGCAGGCCATCGGTGAGGAGCGAGAGGTCGACTGCGCCGATGCCGCGTTTTTGCGAGGTGCGCTCGATGGCCGACAGCGTATCGGCAAGAATGGCCTTGGTGTCGTACAAAAGCCGCCCAATCAGCGTGCTTTTGCCGTCATCGACGCTGCCGCAGGTGAGAAAGCGCAGCAAACCGTGGTCTTCAACGGGATGGCTCATTTAGAAATACCCTTCTTTTTTGCGTTGTTCCATCGACGCTTCGCTGGTCTGGTCATCCAGCCGGGTCGCGCCGCGCTCGGTAATGGTCGTCGAAGCCGTCTCCAGGACAATTTTGGCGACCGTATCGGCCTCCGAATCGACCGGCGCGGTGCAGGAAATATCGCCAACCGTGCGAAAACGCACCCGCCGCTCGATGATTTCTTCGCCCGCCTTGGGCAGATTGGTCAACTCGCCGCTGGCCAGCGGCACATTGACCGGCACGATGGCCCCGCCGCGCAGCACCACGGGCCGCCGATGGGCGAAATAAATACTCGGCAATTCGAGATTTTCGCGTTCGATGTACTGCCAGACATCCATCTCCGTCCAGTTGGAAATGGGAAAGGCGCGGATATTCTCGCCCTTGTGGCTGCGGGCGTTATAAAGATTCCACAACTCCGGGCGCTGGTTTTTCGGGTCCCACTGGCCGAATTCATCGCGGAAACTCATGATCCGCTCCTTGGCCCGCGCCTTCTCCTCATCGCGCCGCGCCCCGCCAATGCAGCAATCGAAGCCGAATTCCTCGATCGCCTCCAGCAGCGTCACCGACTGATGCTTGTTGCGCGACTCGCCCTCATGCTTCAACACCACCGTCCCGCGCCGCATCGAATCCTCGACCGAGCGCACGATCAGGCGCTCGCCCAAGTCCGCTGCGCGTTTATCACGAAACGCCACCACCTCCCGGTAATTGTGGCCGGTGTCGATGTGCATCAGCGGAAAAGGGAAGCGCCCAGGCCGAAAAGCCTTTTCGGCGAGGCGCAAGAGGCAGATCGAATCCTTGCCGCCGGAAAACAGCAACACCGGATTGGCGCACTGCCCGGCCACCTCGCGCAGGATGTGGATAGCCTCGGCTTCGAGCCAGTCGAGGTGAGAGAGGGGCTGCGGCGGGGAAAGACGTTGGTTCATGGCGATCAGCGGGAAAGCAGAAGGCTGGCATTTTAACGGCTGGTAATGTTCGATTGAGAATCAATTTTCATCTTGTTAGGTGATTTTGGAATATGGGGTGATTGCTGGAAATGCTTGCTGAAAATCAAGACAAATCGTATATTTTGTACAAAACGTACACGGAGGCCAATGATGCGTACTGCAACAGCCAGCGAAGCACGGCAAGGCTTTGCCGAAATCATCGAATCTGTCTGGCGGGAGCCGGTCGTGATCCAGCGTCAGAAACGGGATGTGGCAGTCATCATGTCGATGGCCGAGTACGAGCGCCTGAGCAATCTCAATGTCGCCGAATTCCAGCGTTTTTGTGATCGCGTTGGCGCCAAAGCGACCGCTGCGGGCATGACCGAAGAAGTGCTGCGGGAGTTGCTCGATAGTGAGAACTGACCGCCGGCTGGTGATCGACACCAACCTCTGGGTCAGCCGTCTGCTCACACCCGGCAGCGTTGCAGCAAGCGGCGTTGATCGTGGGCTGGCCTGGGGCATTCCCCTGATGTCCGAAGAGACACTGATGGAATTGGCGGACGTTCTCTCCCGCAGCAAATTCGACAAATACGTGTCGCGCGAGGAACGGCAACATTTTCTGCGGTTCATCGGAGGTATCGCCCGAGTCATTCCTGTCACGCGGAAAATTTCCGCCTGCCGCGACCCCAAAGATGACAAATTCCTCGACGTGGCAATCAACGGTGAAGCCCAACTGATCCTGACCGGCGATCAAGACCTGCTTGACCTCCATCCGTTTCATGGCATAGAGATATTGAGGGCAGGGGATTTTTTGGCGTGGAGTCAATAATGGAATGGGCAGCGCGCGCGTCCGACGCAGCAAGGTGTGGCGCAACCGGCGGCCAGCCCGATGTTGACGGAAAGAGAGGCGAAGCTGCACCTGCGGCTACGCCAGCTTTCGGATTATCAGTTTTCCTTGCTTGCCGAACTGGCGGAACAGTTGGCGCTGGAGCGGGAGGCAAGAAAGCAGTGCTTTCTCGAAACCCCGCCTTGGCCCCCATTGGCTGTGCCAATAGGGAGGATCGAAAACCACGGTAGCTCCAAGTTCCTCCCCGTTGCGAAGCAAAGGGGAGGAGGAC
>JAITWU010000155.1 GCA_031285115.1 Azonexus sp.
GCAAACATCTGGTGCTGACCGACGTCGGAAGTGACAAAGGCTTCGCCGCCCGTGACTTCATAGAGTTTTTCGACGACGAACTGCGGCATGATGTGCTCGCTCTGGCGGTAGGCGAGCGATTTGCGACCACGCCATTCCTCGATCTGCTTCCACCAGTCGGCCACTTCCGGATCGGTCTTGAAGCCTTCGTCCATCAACTTGAGCATTTCGTCGAGCACGTCGGCGACATTGCCGACAATCGGCACATCGACCTTGACGCGCTTGGAAATGGAGGAGGGATCAATGTCGACATGGATGACGCGCCGCTTCTCCTCGGCAAAATGCTCCGGATTGCCGATCACGCGGTCATCGAAACGGGCGCCGATGGCGAGAATCACATCGGCGTAGTGCATCGCGTTGTTGGCTTCAAACGTACCGTGCATCCCCAGCATCCCGACAAACTGGCGGTCGGTCGCCGGATAGCCGCCCAGCCCCATCAAGGTGCTGGTGACGGGGAAATTGAGTTTTTTGGCCACCGCAGTCAGTTGTTCGGCGGCATTTGACAGAATCACGCCGCCGCCGATGTAGATGATCGGACGCTTGGCGCTCTGCAACAACTGCGCGGCTT
Organism: Azonexus sp.; assembly: GCA_031285115.1. Taxonomy (GTDB): domain Bacteria; phylum Pseudomonadota; class Gammaproteobacteria; order Burkholderiales; family Rhodocyclaceae; genus Azonexus. The sequence goes on from JAITWU010000155.1 coordinate 608, forward strand.
TCTTGATCTGGCCGAGATGGCCCTTGACCACCGGGTTGTAAGAACGCATCTGGATCGACTTCGGATACTCGAACTTCGCCATCTGCGCCGTCACATCCTTGGGGATGTCGACCACGACCGGGCCGGGACGACCGGTAGAAGCAATGTGAAAGGCTTTTTTGATGGTCAGCGCCAGATCCTTCACGTCCTTCACAAGAAAATTGTGCTTGACGCAGGGCCGGGTGATGCCGACGGTATCGCATTCCTGAAAAGCGTCCTGACCGATGTAGGCAGTCGGCACCTGGCCGCAGAGGACGACCATCGGGATCGAATCCATGTAGGCGGTAGCAATGCCGGTCACAGTATTGGTCACGCCGGGGCCGGAGGTGACGAGCGCCACGCCAACTTTCTGCGACGAACGCGAATAGGCGTCGGCGGCGTGAGCGGCGGCCTGCTCGTGACGGACCAGAATGTGCTTGACTTCATCCTGCTTGAACAGCGCGTCATAAATGTGCAAAACGGACCCGCCAGGGTAACCGAACACACATTCCACCTTTTCTTCCTGCAAGCACCTGACTACAATTTCCGCGCCGCTGATCATCATTCCGGGTCCAAAAGCTGTCGCTCAAAAAGGCGTTACCTTAATTGACCGCCTGTTTCCGGTCAAGGTTTCCGGCATAATTCAAGGTTCCCAAGGCCCCTACCGGACGAGACGTTTCTGGCTTCATCCTATCAACTTGCAAAATTTCTCGAATCGGTCGAGCGGCGGGCCTTCAAGCAGGCCATGTTCGCTGTCCGGGAGGAAGAAGCCGCCCTCGACATCGTCCAGGACTCGATGCTCAAACTCTCCGAGAAATACGGCGACCGACCCGAGGAAGAGTTCCCCATGCTCTTCCAGCGCATCCTGCAAAACACCATCCGCGACTTTTACCGGCGAAGCAAGGTGCGCTCGATGTGGACCACCCTGCTCTCGGCCTTCGCCTCCGATGACGATGAAGACGACGACCCGCTCGAACGGCTGGCGGTCGACATGGACGACGGCGGCCCAAAAACCCCGGAAAGCGCCTTGCTGCAAACCCAAACCCTGAATATCCTTGAGGCAGAGATAAAAAAACTGCCAACACGTCAACGCGAAGCCTTCATCATGCGTTACTGGGAAGATATGGACGTTGCCGAAACCGCGGCAGCCATGGGTTGCTCGGAGGGCAGCGTCAAGACTCACTGCTCCCGCGCCACGCATACGCTGGCTGCCGCGTTATCGGCGAAAGGTATCAAGCTATGAACAACGAACAACACGACGCTTACCGCATTCGGCAAGTGCTCAATCACGGGCTGGCCGACATTCCGCCAGCGGCTGCCCGCCGCCTTGAAGCGGCGCGCCATCTGGCGCTCGACCGGCAAAAGCAGGAAGCGCCGCAACTGGCGCTGGCTGGCGTCGGGGGGCGCATCCTCGGGGAGCGTACTCATTTCCCGGCTTTGCTGCGCGGCTTTGCCCGCTCCGGCATTGATTTTGCCCGCTTCAAGCCGCTGCTTGCCATCATTGCGCTGCTCACCGGCATGTGGCTCTCCTTTTACTGGCACAGCGTCCAGTACGTCGAAGAAACCGAGGCCGTCGACTCCGCCCTGCTGACCGACGACCTGCCGCCGGAAGCCTTTGCCGACCGCGAATTCATCGAATGGCTCAAAGACGACTCCTCGGCTCAATAATCGCCGGGCTGCTGCTCGTCGGCAGCGTTCTCGCCGAGCCGCCGACCAGTGTGCTCATCGGCACCCCACCACAGCCGGAGTGGGTAGCGTTGAGTCCAGCCCAGCAAAACATCCTGGCGCCGCTCGCCAAAGACTGGAACGCAATGGACAGCCTGCGCCGCAAGCAATGGCTGGGCCTTGCCGAACGCTATCCCGACATGGCCCCGGACAAACAGCGGCGGGTCAAGGAGCGGATGCGGGAATGGGGCCGCATGACGCCCGACGAGCGCACCCAGGCGCGCAATAATTACAAAGATTTCAAGCAGTTGCCGCCCAATCAAAAAAAGGCGGTCAAGGAAAAATGGAAAGCCTATCTCAGCCTGTCCGCCGCCGAGCGGCAGCGGATGCGTGAAGAAGGCAAATCAACCGAATTGTTGATGCTGATGCCGCCAACGGAAACAGTCGCCGAAGAAACCCGCGCGGCGAAAAGCGCCCCCCCAGGCCCGTCGCCATGAGCGGCCCGCCGCTCGCCAGTCTGGGCCGGCGTCTGGTCAGCATGTTGTATGAAGGTCTGGTTGTTTTTGCAGTGCTGCTGATCTTTTTCGTCATACCGCAAGCCGCGCTCTCCGGTCATCTGGGTCACACCCTTGGCCCGCGCCCGATGTTGCTGCACATGCTGCTGCTGCTGCTGATCTATTTCGTCTGGTTCTGGCTGCATGGCGGTCAGACACTGCCGATGAAAACCTGGAAACTGCGCCTGACCAATGCCGACGGCTCGCCGTTGCGGCCCTTGCAGGCGGTGCTGCGCTACCTCGCCGCCTGGCCGAGCATTCTGTTCTTTGGCGTCGGCATCCTGTGGGCGCTGCTCGACCCCGACCGCCAGTTCCTGCATGACCGCCTGGCGGGTAGCTGCGTCCGCTCTGATGACCACCAGGCTTGAAGTCCTTGATTATGTTTGTAACAGCGATATAAAAAATTCAATACAGCAGTTCGCCGTTCTCCCGCACCATGCCAATGTCGATGAAATGCAGACCAACGTGTGTGTCGGCGCGAAAGCGCACCGGCAGGCCGCCGAGGTCGACATTCAGATTTTCCAGCGCGGCTTGCACGTCGCGGCCGCTGGGCGCCGATTTGCCGCTGGCGCGTACTGCCTCGACCAGCACCCGGGCGGCAATGTAGCCCTCGAAGGTGAAGGGCGTGTAAGCCTCGGGCGGTGGTGGTGGCGTCAGCGCGGCCATGTCGCGGCGAAATTCGACGGCCAGCGGCAGCACCGATTTCATCGGGTTGGGCACCGACTGCGAGATTGCAACTCCGCGCGCATATCTGGCTCCGGCCGAGGCGACCAGGGTGCGCGCATCGAGGTAGGAAACGCTGTAGAGCGGCAATTCATTGCCCGCTTTGCGCAGCTTGCTCACCACCTGGCCGGCTGTTTCCGCCGCCATGAACAGCAGTACGACCTGGGTGCGCCTGGCGGCAATCTCGGCAATGGCTGCGTCGCTGACATTCTGTCCAAGCGCAACCGCCGCTGAATGGACCAGCGAGCCGCCAACGGCCTTGATTTCACGCTCGACGATCGGCACCGCCCCGCGTCCGGCGGGATCGTCCAGGTACAACACCGACAAGCGCGACAGCCCGATGGTCATGAGTTGGCGCGCAATGGCGGCAATCTCGGCTTCTTCGCCCCGGCGCAGGTGGAAGACGTAGGGCCGCACCGGCGTGCGGAACGCGTCGATGGCCGGAATCGTCCCGAGCAGCGGAATCTTCAATTTGTCGAGCGTGCGACTCTCAAGAAGACGCACGATGCTGTCGGGGCCGACATGGTAGAGAAAAGCAACCGGCGACGCCTTGGCCGCCACCGTCTCATAGGCTTCGATACTGCGTTTGGGGTCGGCCCCGTCATCGACCGTGACGAAGCGCACCGGCTGACCGGCAATGCCGCCGCGCGCATTGACGGCCTGAAACGCCGCGTTGGCGCCGAGTTGGAGTTGCCGTGTGTAGAAACCCAGATAGCCCTCGGTGGGCGAGACCTGGGCGATGACGATCGGTTTGACCGGCGTCGGCGACTGGGCCTGGACTTGCCCCCCGACGAGGCCAAGCAGCAGGCCGACGCCAGCCAGAAAGGCGCTGGCCCGGTGGCGGAATGGGGTGAATGGGGTGGTGTGAATGCGCGGCGACATGATGTGATTCCCTCCCATAAAAATTTTGCATACTTATTCACCTTATCAGAAATTGCCGTCAATGGTCGCAGTCAGCGATTTGAGGGCGCTGGCAGAGAGCCTTGAACCGTCTGCTGCGGCACCGCCCCAATGATTCAATCGACATACCCCTCCAGCATGACCGGGCCGCATTTTTCGCCTCTTTCAAATTTAGCGGACATCAAAGCCCCCGCATGACACCGGGAAATACCATCGTCCGGCCAAACTATTTCCGAAAGGGGGAAAGCAATGAGTGGCGCATTTACCAAATCAATGGCGCGGAACATTTTTTACGGGGGAACGGTTTTCTTCTTCCTCTTGTTTCTGGCGCTGTCATTCGATACCCATTCGCAATTGCCGAAGCGGGACCACCGGGCCGACATCACGCCGCAGGTTGCCGAGGGCAAAAAGCTCTGGGAAGTCAATAACTGCATCGGTTGCCACACGCTGATGGGCGAAGGCGCTTATTTCGCGCCGGAACTCGGCAATGTGTACAAGCGCCGCGGGCCGGATTTCATCAAGGCGTGGATTGCCTCACAGCCTACCGGCACGCCGGGTCGCCGCCAGATGCCGAATTTCCATTTCACGGACGCGCAACTGGACGCCATTGTGGCTTTCCTGAAGCACGTCGATTCGATCAACGACGCCAATTGGCCGCCCAACGACCAAGGCTGATCGAGAGGAGGAAAACGACATGCAATACAAATCGCAAGCAGTTGCAAAACTCTACTTCATCGCGGCCATCGGTCTTTTCGCCGGGCAGATTCTGTTCGGCCTGACCCTCGGCCTGCAATACGTGATCGGCGACTTTCTGTTCCCGGCGATCCCCTTCAACGTGGCCCGCATGGTCCACACCAACCTCCTCATCGTCTGGCTGCTGTTCGGCTTCATGGGCGGCGCTTACTACATGATTCCGGAAGAGGCGGAAACTGAACTGGCCAGCCCGAAACTGGCCCTCGCCATGTTCTGGATCTTCCTCGTCGCGGGCGCGGCGACCGTTCTCGGTTATCTGCTCGTGCCCTACGCGACACTGGCTGAAATGACCGGCAACAACCTTCTCGAAACGATGGGCCGCGAGTTCCTCGAACAACCCTTGCCGACCAAGCTCGGCATCGTTGTCGTCGCCCTCGCCTTCCTCTTCAACATCACGCTCACCGTGCTGAAGGGCAAGAAAACGGCCATTTCCATCGTCCTCCTGATCGGTCTGTGGGGTCTGGCGGTGTTCTTCCTCTTCTCCTTCTACAACCCGGTCAACATCGTCATCGACAAGTTCTTCTGGTGGTGGACGGTGCACCTCTGGGTCGAAGGCGTGTGGGAATTGATCCTCGGCTCCTTCCTCGCCTTCGTGCTGATCAAGACGACCGGCGTCGACCGTGAAGTGATCGAGAAGTGGCTCTATGTGATCGTCACGCTGACGCTCATTACCGGCATCATCGGCACCGGCCACCACTACTACTGGATCGGCACGCCGGAATACTGGCAGTGGTGGGGTTCCATCTTCTCCGCGCTGGAGCCGATTCCCTTCTTCGCCATGACCGTCTTTGCCTTCACCATGGTCAACCGCCGCCGCCGCGAGCATCCCAACAAGGCGGCTGTCTTGTGGGCGCTCGGCACCGGCGTCATGGCCTTTCTCGGCGCGGGCGTCTGGGGCTTTTTGCATACCCTCGCCCCGGTGAACTACTACACGCACGGCACGCAGATCACCGCCGCCCACGGTCACATGGCGTTTTATGGCGCTTATGCGATGGTGGTGCTGATGATGATCTCCTACGCCATGCCGATCATGCGGGGCCGCGCCGCCAACAGCAACAAGTCGCAAGTGCTGGAAATGTGGTCGTTCTGGCTGATGACGGTGGCGATTGTCTTCATCACGCTGTTCCTGACCGCCGCCGGCATCCTGCAAGTGTGGCTGCAACGGGTCTCCGACACGCCGCTGTCGTTCATGGACGCCCAGGAGAAGATCGCCCTGTTCTACTGGATGCGCGAGTGGAGCGGCGTGGTTTTCCTGATCGGCCTCGTGATCTACATCATCAGCTTCTTCGTTGGCGGCAAGGAAGAAAAAGCCGCCTGACCTGCTTTTACGCCTGTAACAGGCAAAGCGCGAATCGCCAGATTCGCGCTTTTTTTATGGGCGCGCCGCTCAACGCGCCTCATCAATCACCTGCCGCAACCGTTCCTCGAACTCGCCCGCCAGTCGCGCCGTTTCCGGTTGGGCCGACACCTCTGGCAACAGCGCCGCAGGCTGCAACAGGCCAAACTGCGTCACCCCGGCCTCGGTAAAAACCGCAATGCGCCACGGCAACGCCAGGGCCAGGCGCATATCGCAGGCGAGCAGGCTTTCCGTCAGGCGGCGGCTGGTCAACTCGACGATGCGCCATTCCTCGTCACAGGCAAAGCCGCGCTGGCGCAGGGCTTCGCCCTCGTCAGCCGCCCGCTGCACGGCAAAACCGAGCCGCAGCGCCGCAGCTTCGAGATCGACTGCCGCTTCGTAACAGGATTTGTCGCTCGCTACCACGTAAATCATCAATTCTCCTTTTTTCTCCAGCGATGCAAAAAAACCGGAAAAATTTACCAAAAGCATACTAATATGCAAAAAGAATAATCTCGGTTGGTCACAACCGTTTAAACGAATAGCCAGCATTATTGGCGCAAATGGAACAAAACCAGCGGCTCAACCGGCTCTACGCCAGGACAGGAGTATTCTGGCGGTGGGCATCGAACCCGACCATGCGGGCCATCCGCAGTGGCCTGTTGCTCGCTTTGCCGCTGGTCATGGCCGGTTGTTTCGCGCTGCTCATCAACCAGTTGCCGATTCCCGCCTATCAACGGGCGATGCTGGCCCTTTTTGGCCCCAACTGGCCGCTGTTCGGCGCCACGGTCTGGAGCGGCACGCTCGGCGTGCTCACCTTGCTGATGGTTTTCAGCATCAGCCAGCAACTGACCATCGGCTACAACCAGAAACACCCGCTGGCCCCGATCAACCCGATCATCACCGCCCTGGTCAGTTTCTCCTCCCTCATCGTCATCACGCCAAGAATCGAAGGCGTCGGGCTGACCACGCAGTGGACCGGCTCGGGCGGGCTTTTTGTCGGCATCATCGTCGCCCTTGCCGCCACCCGTCTCTTTTTGTTTCTGGCCAGACGTTCGCGCTTTTCGCTTCATGTCGAAGGGAGCGACGCCGCCATTCCCCAGGCTTTCGCCTCGCTCGTTCCGGGCTTTTTGACGGTGCTGGTTTTTTCTTCGCTGAGTCTCTTTTTTGACTTTTTGAGCGGCGACGACGGTATCCAGCAATTCCTTCATAACACCTTGCCATCCCTGTTTTCGCTGCTCGACCATCCCTTCGGGTCGACCACGGCCTACATTGTCATCGGCCAGGGCTTGTGGTTCATCGGCGTCCACGGCGCCAATCTCCTCGACCCCGTCAATCAGATCTACACCCTGGCATTTGAGGAAAACCTTGTCGCCCATGCCGCTGGCGCGCCCATGCCGCATATCGTGACCAAAGTTTTTCTCGACACCTTCGTCTACATGGGCGGGGCCGGGTCATCGCTCTGTCTGCTCGCCGCTTTGCTGCTCGCCAGCAAAAGCAGCGGCAGCCGCAAGCTGGCGAAACTTTCCATATTGCCGGGTATTTTCAATATCAACGAGCCGCTGCTGTTCGGGTTGCCGGTCATCCTCAATCCGGTTTTTCTCATTCCTTTCATCCTCACGCCATTGACGCTGGCCTTGTGCAGTTATCTGGCGATTGTCGCCGGACTCGTTCCGCTCCCTCTGGTTTCGATCAACTGGACCACGCCCCCGATCATCGGCGGCTATATTGCCACCGGCTCAATCGCTGGCAGCTTGCTGCAATGTTTCAATCTTTGTCTGGGGACGTTGATCTACATCCCCTTCGTCAAAATTTCCGACCGGATCAAGGCTGATCGTCGGCAGGAAGTCTTGAACGGTCTGCTGGAAGTCGCCTGTAGCAACAGAGTCAGCCCCTCGGGCAAAAAATGCCTCGACCGCAGCGACGAAATCGGCGCGCTGGCGCGGGCGCTGGCCAACGATTTACAAACGTCGCTGCAAACCGGGGCCGGGCTGTACGTCGAATATCAGCCGCAGATCAACCACCTCTCTGGCCGGGTGATCGGCGCTGAAGGGCTGATTCGCTGGCAACACCCGGTTTATGGTTTGATTCCAGCGCCGATCATGGTCGCTGTTTCCGAAGATGGCGATTTCATCAAACCGCTCGGCCTCTGGGTGTTGCACGAGATCTGCGGCGAGCGCAAGCGCCTGCGCCACTGCGGTATTGACGACGCCTTCCGCCTTTCGGTCAATGTGTCGGTACTGCAACTCAACGACCGCAATCTGCTGCGGAAAATTCTCGACGCCCTCACAAAACACGATTTGCAACCCAGCCTGATGGGCATCGAAATTACCGAATCGGTCGCCCTCGATCTTGGCGCCGGACACAGTAAAGTCCTGCGCGAGATTCATCAGAGCGGCATCGCCATTTCGATCGACGATTTCAGCATGGGCCACAGCTCCCCGCTCTATCTCAAACACTTCCCGGTCGATGTGCTGAAAATCGACAAGACGCTCAGTAAAGACATTACCGAGAACCATACCAGCGTCGAAATCGTCACCGCCATCGTCAAGCTGTGCCGCGCCCTCGATGTCGATGTCATCGTCGAGCATATCGAGAATCAGGCGCAAATCGACCTCTTGAGAAAACTCGATTGTCATATTTTTCAGGGGTATTTTTTCAGTAAACCGATCGACGGCGAAAAGCTGCTGGCTTATCTGCAAGCCGCCAACGACCGTGGCCTGGTCGTCCGCAGCGACGCCTGATGGCGGCCCCGCCTTGTTTGCCCGCCACATCGCTTGCCTCGCCGCCCTCTGCGCCAGCCCCGTCTGGGCTGGCGAAAACCTGCCGGAAGCCGATAGCGGCAGCCCGCTCGCGCCTTTTTTCGCCGATGCCGAATTGACTGGCAACCTGTTCTTTTTTTACCGCGACCGGCAACGCTACCGGGTCGATACCGGCCACGACGAAACCATCCTCCATCACGCGACCATGCAGTCCAATGTTGAATTCAGCTCCGGCTTCATCGACCAGACCATCGGCCTCGATCTCGGCTATTTCGCCACCGCTGACAGCGAAAACAGCGGCTATCCCGTCCATGAAATCAGTTTTTTTCCGTGGCGCAACCCGTGGTCGCCGGATTTCGCCAAAAAAGACACCCGCAGCGGCGGCTCGCTCTACAAGGCCCACCTCAAAATCCAGCACGGCGCTTACTGGGCCAGACTCGGCTATTTTCAGCCGACCGGGCCGGGCGTTCTCGGCGTCAATTGGTCTTTGCTGCCTGGCGCTTATCTCGGCGGCGAAAGCGGCTGGCAATCCGGCCCGCTCACCGTCGCCGCAGCCTATGCCACACAGTACAAAGCGCCGTGGTATCAAGACACCTACCATTTCAAAAAAAATGACGGCCTCACCGATGTCGCCTATCTCTGGTCGCTGGGCGGCCGCTATGCGTTCAGCGGGCATCTGACTGCCGAACTGGCTTATGGTCAATCGCAGCATTACCTGAAAAACGCCCATTTCAAGGTCAAGTACGCCCCGGAACCGGCCTGGTATCTGAGCTACCAGCTCTACCTCATGGGCGAACATGGCGACAATACGCCGGGCAACGAACATTTCGCCAGCACAGCCAGCCAGCACTATCTCGCCGTGCTCTACCAGCCGCGCCCCTGGAGCCTGAAAGCGGAGTTTTTACACAGCCGCGCGCCAACCAGCCAGCCCGGCCACGCCGGTTATTTCGCCTATCGCCTGATCGGCGCTTACGGCGGCGCCAACGGCGCTTATGAGCCGTGGTGGGACAGCCGCTCGGACTGGAACCACAACCACGAAAGCGCCCTGTTCACGAGCCTTGGCCGCACACTCGACGACTTCGGCTGGAACGGCTGGCGGATCAGTTTCGCCCTCGTCCGTGGCTGGGGCGGCCGGGTGTACGGCTATGCCGAAACCTTGAATGAACGCGCCTACACGGCGGACATCGGCTACACGATCAACACCGGGCGCTTTAGCGGAACGCAGTTGCAACTGCACTATATCCATTACGACAACCAAACCCGGCTGCCCAGTTGGACTGGCTTCAAAAATGCCTTTCAGGACGAGCGCGACCTCAAGTTCATAATCAGCATTCCGTGGCGCTGGTGAGCGCCTTGCCAGACGATCATTGCGGCGCAGCCGCCGCCGCTGGCCACAGCAGCCACATCCGGCCACTCTGTTTCATGCGCCCGGCCTGTTCGCCCGCCGCTTTGCCGAAGCCCCAGAAAAAATCAGCGCGCACCGCGCCACGGATGGCGCCGCCGGTGTCTTGCGCCAGCATCAGGCGATTGAGCGGCTGGCTGGAATTGGGGCGCGTCGTACTCAAAAAAACCGGCGCGCCGAGTGGAACCGAACGCGGGTCGATGGCGATGCTGCGCTCCGGCGTCAGCGGCACGCCGAGAGCGCCGATGGGGCCATCGCGGCTATCCGGCAGTTCGCGGAAAAAAACGTAGCTCGGGTTGTTGTTGAGCAGTTCCTCAAGCCGTCCCGGATTGGCCCGCGCCCACGCCTGAATGCCCTGCATCGAGGCTTCTTCCGCTTTCAGTTCGCCACGGGCGATCAGCAGGCGGCCAATCGACTGGTAGGGATGACCGTTCTGGTCGGCGTAGTTGAGGCGGACGAGGCTGCCATCGGCCAAGCGCACCCGGCCCGAGCCTTGCACTTGCAGGAAAAAAAGCTCAACGGCGTCATCGACATAAAGCAGCGTCGGCGCGGGAATGGCGTCGATCCGGCTGGCGATTTCGCCGCGCGTCCAGTAGGGCACGACGCGCTTCCCTTCGAGGCGGCCACGCACCCGTTTATCCTTGAGTTCCGGGTAGAGGGCGGCGAGGTCGATGGTCAAAAGATCATCCGGCGCGCCCAGCACCGGCTGCGCGAAGCCCCTGGTTTTTTTGCGGCTGCCGCGCAGCAGCGGCTCGTAATAGCCGGTGACCGGGCCGCTGTCGCTGCCGTCTGCGGCGATGATGGCGTAGGGCTGCAAATGGCTTTCAAAAAAACTGCGGGCGTCAAAATCGGGCCGCTTGCCCGCTTCACGGGCCAGTTCGCAGACGCGCTTCCAGTCCCCGCCGTGCGCTCGCCCATCGAGGCCGCGACAGGATTGCAAAAAGGCCGGCCAGGCGGCGGCCACATCGTCATCGCGCCAGCCCGGCAGTTCGCTCCAGTCGGCGGCTTGCAAGGTGCGCGAGAAAGTTGGCGGCGTCGCCGGCTCCGGCTTCGCCAGCGCGGAGCAAACCGGACAGGCGGCGCACGGCGGGCAAACCGGCTTGAGCGGTTCGGGCGGAACGGCGGCGCAAGCGGTCAACAGCAGGCTGGCAAGGGCGATGGAGCAAGCCCCCGCGCCGGGTTTTCTCCCCTCGCCCCTCGCGGGAGAGGGGGCGGGGGAGAGGGGGCGAACGCCGCAGGCATCGTTGTCGGCTACCGAGGAAAGGCGGCTTCGCCGCCCCACCCTCGCCCCAACCCCTCTCCCCTCAAGGGAGAGGGGCTTTTGCGGCAAGGGCGAAGGGGCAGCGCCCGGCGTCGCCGGGCGGGCGCTTTGCGCAACGGCGCTGATAAAGGCAAGAATGGCTTGTATCGGGGACATGGCTTTGGTTAGAGTTTGAAATTTCGCCCGAAGTATACCTGCCCATGTCCGACACGCTCCCGCTCGAACAGTTGCTCACCCGCGCCGAGGCGCTTTTTGCGCGGCTCGAAGCCATTCTGCCGCCGCCCGCGCCGCCCGCCGATTGGCGAAACGCCATCGCCTTTCGCTGGCGCCAGCGGCAGGGGCGCGGTTTTTTGCAGGCGGTGCATAACCCGCACGCCATCCGTCTCTCTGACCTCGCTACCATCGACGATCAGAAAGAACGCATTTGCGCCAACACGCGCCAGTTTGTCGCGGGGCAACCAGCCAACAACGTGCTCCTGACCGGTGCGCGCGGCAGCGGCAAATCCTCGCTCGTCAAGGCCGTGCTCAACGAATACGCCGCTCAGGGTCTGCGCCTGATCGAAGTCGATAAAGACGATCTGGTCGACCTCGCCGACATCGTCGATCTGCTGGCCGGGCGGCCCGAACGCTTCATCATTTTCTGCGACGATCTTTCTTTCGACGCGGGCGAGACGGCCTACAAGGCGCTCAAATCGGTGCTCGACGGCTCGGTCGCCGCGCCCCCGGACAATGTGCTGATTTACGCCACCTCCAACCGCCGCCACCTGATGCCGGAGTATTTTTCGGAAAACCTCGAAACCACGCGGGTCGATGAAGAAATCCACCCCGGCGAGGCGACTGAGGAAAAAATCTCGCTTTCCGAACGTTTCGGCCTGTGGATTTCCTTCTACCCCTTCAGCCAGGACGATTACCTCGCCGTCGCCCGCCACTGGCTGCGCCATTTCGGCGTCGCTGAAAAAACCATCGCCGCCTGCGAGCGCGAGGCGCTCAACTGGGCGCTCGGACGCGGTTCGCGCTCGGGCCGCGTGGCCTGGCAATTCGCCCGTGATTTGGCCGGGAAGGACGCAAAAGC
>JAITWU010000345.1 GCA_031285115.1 Azonexus sp.
GCCGCCGCCGCCACTTCGCGCAGATTGTGCGCCGGAATTTCGGTCGCCATGCCGACGGCAATGCCGGAAGCGCCATTGAGGAGACAAAACGGCAAACGGGCGGGGAGCAGGACGGGTTCGTCATTGGCGCCGTCGTAATTGGGCCGCCAGTCGACCGTGCCTTCGTCGATTTCGGCAAGCAGCAGTTCGGCGATTGGCGTCAGCCGCGCTTCGGTGTAGCGCATGGCGGCGGCGTTATCGCCATCGCGCGAGCCGAAATTGCCCTGGCCGTCGACAATCGGGTAACGCAGGCTCCAATCCTGGGCCATGCGCACCATCGCGTCATAAACCGAAGCGTCGCCATGCGGGTGATATTTACCGATGACATCGCCCACCACCCGCGCCGATTTGACATGGCGCGGACTTTTATAGAGGCCCATCCGGTGCATGGCGTAGAGAATGCGCCGCTGCACCGGCTTTTGCCCGTCGGCGGCGGAGGGCAGGGCGCGGCCCGTGACCACGCTCATGGCGTATTCGAGATAACGGCGGGCGGCGTAATCGGCGGGCGAGGGAATATCGTCAGCGGGCGCGACAGCAGCGGGCGGCAGCGGCGGGGCAGGGGGCGGCGCCGCAGCGGCATCGACCGGGGGCGGGGCGGCAAAAAGGTTCAACTGGTCGCTCATTGGGGCAAAAACAGGCGGGAAACGGGCAGAGGGCGATGTTACTTGAAGTCGGCCCGCTAAAGAGGGCGCGGTTGGCGTACATCCGTGTACTTACGTTTTATGCCGGGATGGACTAAAGTACATCCGTCGTACATCCTTATCGGAGCCAGCAATGCACACGCACACCACCCGAGCTTTCAAAAACGGCAATTCGCAGGCGGTTCGTATTCCTGCCGATCTGGCCTATGAACGCACCGACATCGACCTGGAAATCGAGCGTGAGGGCGATGAAATCCGCATTCGCCCTGCTCGCCGTTCGCTTTCCGGCGTCCTCAACAAATTTGCCCGCTTCGCCCCCGATTTTATGGCCGAGGGCCGTGGCGATCAGGAGCAGGCAGAAAGAGGCGCGCTCTGATGCCGCGCTACATGCTCGATACCAATATGTGTATTTACCTGCTGAAAAATCAGCCGGAAGAGGTGGCCCGACGTTTCGCCCAGTGCTTTGTCGGCGATGTCGTCATGTCGGCCATTACGTATGCTGAACTCGAATTTGGCGTGACGGTCGCCGCTGACCCGGCGCGAGAACGGGCCAATCTGGCGGCGCTGGTCGAGGATATTCCTGTCGCCCCTTTTGAGACGATGGCCGGGCTTGCCTACGGCCCAATCCGTCAGGCGACGCGGGAAATCAGGAAAGATGCCCTCGACAAACTGATTGCCGCACACGCAGTCGCCCTTGGCGTCACCATCGTGACCAATAACGAAAGGGATTTCGTCAGGTATCCCGGCGTTGTTGTCGAAAACTGGCTGAAACCTTCGCTGCCCTAAAAAAGCCCGCTCACGAGCGGGCTTGGGCGGTCGTCTGGTTGGGCAGGCTCAGAGCAGTTCCTTGGGAATATTGCCGCCGTTTTCGGCCAGTTTGCGCAGCACGGTTTTGTGCAGCCACATATTCATCTGCGCCGAATCCCCCATTTTTTCCGCCGGGCAGCCGAGTTCGCCCGCCAGTTCTTTACGTGCGGCAAGGCTGCTGTCGAGGCCGAGGAGTTTCATCAGGTCGACGATTGAGACTTTCCAGTTGAGTTTTTCCGGATGCTTGGCGGCCATGTCGGCCAGTTTGGCAACGACATCGACTTCGCTGATGGCCGCTGGCGCGGGCGGCGGCGCAGCAGCGGCGGCGGGGGCCGGGCTGACGGTTGGCGCGGGCGCTGGAGCGGCGGTTTTTTGATCGTTGCCAAAACCCAGTTTGGCGAGGATGGCGCTGAAAATTCCCATGATTTTTCCTTTCACAAAGTTTGCGGGCATGTGGTTTTGTAACGGCATTCCGTCCCTGCCGGTCAGAATGGTCGTTTCAGTATAAACGCGCCCACCTCTTTGTCATGCCAAAAGATGACGAATCAATTTTCGGCCAGGCGCGCGACGAGAAAATCAATGAACACGCGCAGCTTGGGCGGCAGGTGCGGCTGTGGCAGCCAGATCGCCCAGGCCGTCTGGCCAAAGGGGCCGACCGGCGTCCAGGCGTCCAGGCGGGCAGGAGCGGCAACAGGCGGCCAGCGGCAATCTCTTGGTCGACGGCGTAAGCCGGGAGCAGGCCGATGCCGAGACCGGCGAGCAGCAGGTCGCGCGCCACTTCGCTGTTGTTGACCAGCGCATTGCCGCTGACACGCGCCTTCTTTTCTTCGCCCGCGCGTTGAAAACGCCATTCATTGCTGAATTCGCTCAAGCCGTAAGAAAGGCAGTTGTGGGCGGTGAGATCGGCGGGCGCGGCGATTTCGCGGCCCTTGAGATAAAGCGGGCTGGCGCACAGCCGGTAGCGCACCGGCAACAAAGCCTTGGCGACCATCAGCTCGGGCGGCGCACGGGTCAGGCGCAGGGCGAGGTCGTAGCCTTCCTCGACCAGATCGACCATGCGGTCAAGCAAGGTTAACTGCACCGTGATTTCCGGATAGCGGGCGAGAAATTCCGGCAGCAAGGGCGCGAGGCACAGTTTGCCGAAAGTGACCGGGGCGGTGAGGCGCAAAACGCCGCGCGGCGCATCGACCAGCCCGGCGGCCATTTGCGCTGCGCCATCAAGCAGAGCGATGCCCGGCGCGGCCTGGGCATGGAGCAAGCGCCCGGCTTCGGTCAGCGACATCGCCCGCGTCGTCCGCTGCAACAGGCGTAAACCCAGATGCCGCTCCAGCCGGTTGAGGCGCTTGCTCACCGCCGATTTGGTCAGGCCCAACGTCCGCGCCGCCGCCGAAAACCCGCGTGTTTCGACGACGCGGACAAAGACGGCAAGGTCGCTCAAGATATCGAGAGAATCGCTGTTCATTGTTTTTTTCAGGAAACAAAATGTTAATTAAACAGCTAATTGTAGCTTTAATGACTTGATGGAATGATGGCTTCGTCTATTCACCCCTTCAGGAGTTCATCATGCCGCGCATCCCGCTTCCCATCACGCTTGCAACGACTGTCTGCCACACGCCGGAAAAAACCATGCCGCCAAGGCGTCAGGCGCTGCGCCAGGCGGTCACTCTGGCTGTGGGCGCTGTCATGTATTTACCGGCAGGCGCTGCCTTGGCCGATGGTTTGGGCGGCAAT
>JAITWU010000367.1 GCA_031285115.1 Azonexus sp.
CCAACGGGCGGGGCGCCCCCGCCCCTTCGGAAACCCCCCCCCTCCCCCCCACCCCCCCCCCCCCCTCCCCCCCGGGGGGGGGGGGGGGGGGGGCGGGGGGCCACGGCGCTCGCCAAAACCCACCCCCCTCTCCCCAACCCCTCTCCCACAAGGGGAGAGGGGCTTTTATGAGCACCGCGCACAGGCCAACCCATGAGTGACGCCAAAGCCAAACCCGCCACCTCGCTCGAAAAATCAGCCAAGGCGCGGCGCAAATTTCTGCAATCGGCGGGCCTCACCGCCGCTTTCGCCGCCCTGCCGCTTTTGGGCTTCATCCCGGTCGTCAATGGCGCGACGCCCCGGCTGCGGCCGCCCGGCGCGCTCAATGAAAAAGACTTTCTTTCCTCCTGCATCAAATGCGGTCAGTGCGTTCAGGTCTGCCCGGTGCAGGCGATCAAGCTCGCCGACATCAGCGACGGCTTCGGCATCGGCGTGCCGCATATCGACGCCCGCGATCAGGCTTGCGATTTTTCCTGCGACGCCGTGCAGTGCATCCTCGCCTGCCCGACCGGCGCGCTGGTGTACGACAAACCGGCTTTCCTCGATGTCCGCGCGGGCGCCAGACTCGCCGCCGCGCCGATTCTCAAGGCCAAGGAACACGACGCCGAACCGACGCTCAATCTCAAAGAACGCATCGGCGTCGCCCGCCTGAGCCGCCCCGAATCCTGCCTCGCCGTACAGGGCAAAGGCTTCAGGGGCCAAACGCGCGGCCCCGCCTTCAAGGGCAAAATGCGCTACATGACCGTCGACCGCTGGAAACCTATCCCCGTCCGCGATCACCCCTACGAACTTGAGTTGTGCGACCTCTGCGTGCGCGAATGCCCGCTCAAAAACGCCATCGAACTGCGCCCGCTCAAGGGCGCTGACGGCGTCGAACGCCTGACCCCGACCATCCTCGAACCCTGCGTCGGCTGCGGCGTCTGCGAAATGGTCTGTCCGGTCGAGCCGACCTGCATCGAAATCGAGGCGCAAGCCGTGTGGAAAGCCTGAAAATGAGCCGCTTCACCGGACAATTCATGGAAATGCTCGGCGCGGCGCCGAAAAAGCCGGACAACATCTCGGCCAAAGCGCAGCAAATCATGTTCCTCAAATACGAGGACAAAGACCGTTTCATCAAGGAAAAACTGCACGCCCGCGC
Source organism: Azonexus sp. (assembly GCA_031285115.1). Classification (GTDB taxonomy): domain Bacteria; phylum Pseudomonadota; class Gammaproteobacteria; order Burkholderiales; family Rhodocyclaceae; genus Azonexus. Next base: position 1,178 of record JAITWU010000367.1, read on the forward strand.
CCACCACGAAACCTCGCACAAATGGCGCAATCGCCGCTGGGCGGTGCTGATCGCCACCAACCTGCTGTTTGTCCTTTCCTTCTGGCTCGACATCCAGATTCTCGAAGGCGCGCTGACCGCCTCGCGCTTCGTCGGCTTTCACCTGATCGACCTCAATTCCGCCCTGCAAGTCATGCTCGCCCACAAGCATGTGATCGTGAACCTGTTCATCGGCACCTTCACCGTCTTTATTCTGTGGGTGCTGCTTGGCGGGCGCAGCTTCTGTTCCTGGGTCTGCCCCTACCACCTCGTTGCCGAATGGACGGAAGCCCTGCATTTGAAGCTGGTGGACAAAAAAATGGTCACCGACCACCAGTTCCATCGCGGCGCGCGCACCGTGTTCTGGGTACTGTTCGGTCTCATGGCGCTGGTTACCGGCTACACCGTCTTTGAAACCATCTCGCCGACCGGCATCCTCTCGCGCGCCCTGATCTACGGCCCCGGCCTCGCGCTCGGCTGGGTCTTGCTGCTGCTGCTCTTTGAAGTCTTCTGGTCGCGCCGCGCCTGGTGCCGCTACATCTGCCCGATTGGGCTGACCTACGGCGTCGTCGGCGCGATTTCGCCCTTGCGCGTCAGCTACCACGTCGAGCACTGCTTTCACGAAGGCGACTGCCGCAAAGTCTGCCTCGTGCCGCATGTGCTCGATGTCACCATCAAGGGCCGCGCCAGCGACGAAACCCAGGGCCTCGGCCCCGACTGCACACGCTGCGGCCTCTGCGTCGACACCTGCCCGACCGGCGCCCTGCGCTTTGAAGTCAAGGGGCTTTCAAAGCTGCTCTGACATGACCGCCACTGCCGCGCCCTTCCCCGAAACCCCGGCAGCCCCCGCCGCCAGCGGGCGCATTCCCGGCAACAAGGGCATCTGGGTCGGGATCACCTGCGAATTTGTTGAGTTTCTCGTCCTCTTTACCGTCTATTTCGTCGCCCGCGCCCATTTCCCGCAAGCCTTCGAGCAGGGCAGCGAACATTTGTCGCGCACGGCAGGCACGGTGATTACGCTCCTCATGCTGACCAGCAGTTGCTTCATCGCCTGCTCCGTGACCACGCTGCGCGCTGGCAAGCGGCGGCAGTCGATTCTCTGGTTGAGCGCCGGGCTGGTGGTGGCGCTCGGTTATCCGCTGGTCAAAATTCTCGAAATCCGCTGGAATCTGGCGCACGGCATCAATGGCGGTTCGGGCATTTTTTTCACCGTTTATTACTACCTCACCTTCAACCATCTGGTTCATGCCATCTGGGGCATTCTCGGCATCTTCTGGGTGCTCGCCCGCCATCTCGTCGGCGGCTACAGCGCCGAGGAACACAGCGGCCTGGAGTCGCTGGCGAGTTACTGGCACGCCACCGACATCATCTGGCTGGTGATTTTTCCCTTTTTCTACGTCCTCGCATGATCCGCCCCAACACCGCGCTGCGCCCGCTCTTCCTCGCCTGGCTCGCGCTCGTCGCCCTGACCCTGATCAGCCTCGACCTCGGCGCCAACTTCCACGGCGCGGCCTGGTTGCAGGCAGCGGTCGCCGTCATCGTCTGGATCAAGGGCACGCTGGTCGCCCGCCATTTCATCGAGGCGAATCTGGCCGTTCCCTTCATCCGCAACGTCCTGCGCGTCTTTATCGCCATCACGCCGATTGCCCTCGTCCTGACAGCCTTTTTCGGCCCCGCCTTCGCCCGCTGGGCGACGTTGTAGCATGACTCAACAAAAACCGCTCTAATGACTGCACCACGGCGCTGCGCCGTCCGGCCCGAGCAGTTCGGGACGCAGCAGGGTGCTGCGGACGAGGCCGCTGCTGGCGTCGAACAGTACGCCGAAGCGGGCCAGGTGGCTCCAGTCGTCGCAAAACAGCCACTCCCAGGCGAGTTCGTCGCGCGCCGCGAAATACATGGTCCATGCCGGATTGGGCGGGCCGAGCAGTTGCAGGATGCTTTCCCGGTTATCGCGGCCCGGCGTGATGCGGGCGAAATGGCTCATGTC
>JAITWU010000406.1 GCA_031285115.1 Azonexus sp.
CCGCCGAAGGTGTCGATCGGCGTCGTCGAATCGGGGAACAGGTAATAAGTGCCCATATTCGGCGACAACACGTACATATTGTTTTCCAGCGCCCGGGCGCGTGAGGAAATCTCGAAAAAATCATTGCCGGTGGCCGGATGCGGGTAGGAGGCGCGATAAGCGACTTCACAGCCGTTCATGGCGAGGCCGCGGCCATTTTCCGGGTAGGACGCTTCATTGGCCATCATCACGCCGAGGCGGCCAATTGCGGTGTCCGCCACGGGCCAGAAGGCTTGCAGCGTGCGCCCGTATTTTTCGATCCACCAGTCGAACAGATCATGCGGCGTGACGCTGTGCTCGACCGGGTAGAGGGTTGCGAGCTTGTAGTGCTGCATGATGACATTGCCCGCCGGGTCGATGACGAAGCCGACATTGAAGAAGCGGTCAGGCCAGTCCGGGTGCCGGGCTTTGGCCTGGGCCATGATGAAAACATCGTAGGCGCGCGCGATTTCGCCGAGGGCGTCGGTTTCCGGGCCGGGAATGTCGATGGCGCAGGTTCTGGCGAAATCGACGTGATCGACATCGAGCACTTCGTCGTTGAAGCCCTGCAAAGCGCCTTCGGGAATGACCAGGAGGCGCACCGGAATATCGAGGCGGGAAAGCCAGGCCGCCGCCTTGGTCAAATGCCCGAGGTGCTCGATGTTTTTCATGATGTCGGCGCGCTGGCGAATGCCCCAGACGGTGGGAATCAGGCCGACGCAGTTGTAGGGTTCGATCATGTGCTTTTCCTTTGGGAGAAAAATTACGGGAGCTGGACGGTGACCCATTTCCATTCGGTCAGGGTATCGACGTCGATATCCGTTCCCTCGCGGCCAAAACCGCTGTCGCCATTGCCGCCGAAGGGAACATGCGGCTCGTCGTTGATCGTCGGCGCGTTGATGTGCACCATGCCGGCGCGGATTTCCCGCATGAAACGAAAGGCTTTGCCGATGTCCTGCGTAAAAATCGCCGAACTGAGGCCATAGGCGGTGTCGTTGGCGCGGGCGATGGCTTCGTCGAGATCGGCGACCGGATAGATCGAGGTCACCGGCCCGAAGGTTTCTTCGCGGCAGACCGTCATCGTCTCGTCGACGCCGCTCAGGATGGTCGGGCGGCAACGGTTGCCGAGCCACTCGCCGCCGGTCAACACCTGGGCGCCCTTGGTCCGGGCATCGGCGATATGGTCGCGCACGCGCTGGCGCTGACGTTCCGAAATGATCGGCCCGACCCAGGTGGCGGGGTCGCGCAGATCGCCGATGCCGAGTGACTCGGCCCGGACTTTGAAGCGGCGGGTGAATTCGGCGGCGATGCTTTTTTCGACATAAATCCGGCTGGAAGCCATGCACGCCTGGCCTTGGAAAAAGAACTGCCCGAAAGCCGCCGCCTCGACCGCCGCATCGAGATCGGCGTCGGCGAGAACGACCAGCGGACTCTTGCCGCCCAGTTCGAGAATCACGCGCCGCATCAATGAACCGCACAGCGCCCCGATATGCCTGCCAACGCGGCTCGACCCGGTAAACATCACCGCCCGCACCAGCGGATGCGTCGTCAGCGCGTCGCCAATATCGGCGCCAAAGCCGGTTACCAGATTAAAAGCGCCCGCCGGCAGCCCCGCCTCCTGATAAACATCGGCCAACCGGCTGGCAACCATCGGCGCTTCTTCAGAGGCCAGCATCACCACCGTATTGCCGGTCGCCAGCGGCGATGAACTGAGCTTGAGGTTTTTGAGCAAAGGCACATTGAACGGCGTAATACCGGCAATCACGCCGAGCGGCTCGCGCACCGTGAATGCAAAGCGCCCGGGCAGGTCGGAGGGAATCGTCTGACCGGCAATGCGCCGCGCCACTCCGCCTGCGGCGCGCAGGCAATTGATCGCATAACGCACCTCGAATTCGGCCTTGCCGAGCGGCGAGCCGACTTCCTTGATGAGAATGTCGATGAAATCGTCGCGATATTTTTCCACCAGCGCCGCCGCCCGGCACAGCCAGGCTTCGCGCTCGGCGGCCAGGGTTTTACTGTAGGCGGCAAAGGCCGCGTGAGCGCTCTGCACAGCGCGGTCGATGTCGGCGGCGCTGCCTTCGGCGACGCTCGCATAAAACGAATCGTCTTCCGGATTGCGGTCGGTGAAATAGCGCCCCGAGGCTGGCTTCACCCGCTCGCCGCCAATCCACAAATCAACCGGCGAAGCGCCGATCTTGTTGGCTTCCTTCATCTCCTGTCTCCTTTGGCTGCGTTTTGTAATGCTTTGGGGCTGGAGTGTAGTCAGGGGAAATCTGCGGCGTTAGCGATTATGCGCAAGTCATAGCGCGTTTGCGCAATTGTTGTGAAATATTCTGGCGTGGCGGGCGCTGTCTGCCCTGATATGAAATCCGGGCCGCCCATCGGCTATTCAATTGGTTTTCTTGCCGCCCGGCGTGAAATCCGCCTCGCCTTGTTTGCGCAAGGTATCCGATGGCGATTCGCCGAACTTTTTCTTGTAATGCGTCGCAAAGCGGCTCAGGTGTGAAAAACCCCAATGGCTCGCAATATCGGCGACGGTGTACGCCTCCGGAGAAGCGCGCAGCAATTCGTCATGGGCGAACTGCAAGCGCTCGCTGCGCAGATAAGCCATCGGACTGGTGTTGCGGAAATCGCGGAATCCCGCGTACAGGGCGCTGGCGCTGACGCCCGCGTGGGCGGCGAGATCGGCGATGGTCAGCGGCTCGCGGGCGTGGGAGTGAATGTAATCCTCGACCCGCTTGACGTGGCAGGGCGCAATTGACGGCGCTGGCTGCTGGAGTTCGCTGCTGTAGTTGTTGGGCTGGGCGTGGAGCAGGGTGGCGACGACCATGTGCTCAAGTGACGCGCGCAGCAGCGGCGAATCGAGATTCGGCTGGGCCGGGCTGTCGAACATGGCGAGCAGCCAGTTGACGAGCGCTGGCCAGGCGCTGCCGCCGGCAGGATTCATGTCGAGAGCCGGATTGAAATGCAAAGGCCGGGCCAGTTCATGGCCGAGGTGCTGGGCGCAGATGCGATTGAGGAGATCGTCGTCGATCTGAATCATGATCTGGTCGCAGTTGGCGTTGATCGTTTGACGGAGCGGCTGCGTCGGTGAAATGACGGCGCCGGTGCGCGAATCGGTGCGCACCTGTTCAGCCCCGCAAGTGACTTTGGCCGATCCCATGAAGGGCATCATGACCAGGAGAAAGCTCGACAGCCGTCCGGCGTCGATCGTCACGGTCGGCCCGTAACGCAGGCGGTTGAGGGTGATGCCGCCGACCGCGGTGCGGCTCATCGCCGTATCGACCTGACTCTCCTTCTGGCCGACGACGCAAAGCTCATGCGGACAATAGACATTGGCCACGCGGGCTTTGGCTTCGTCAGGGTCGACGGTCTGGAAGAGGGCATAACCGGAAAGCGCGTTCCTGGCTACGCTAAAGGATTTCTGGGCACGAAGCATGGTCACCTCCTTTGCTCGCACATCCACGGGGATTGCTGGCATTCTGATTTTTATGGTTACGACTCAACCTTTGGTAGGGCGTAATCTGAAATATCTTCCGTGTCGGGTCTTGGTTCACGGTGCAAGGGGAATGATTGAAGGTGCACAATCGGCAAT
>JAITWU010000039.1 GCA_031285115.1 Azonexus sp.
CGACGCCGAGCCGCATCTCTATGCCGCGCAGCTTGACGCAGAGGGCGTCGTGACTATCGCTGGCGAATTTGAACTGATCGCCCGCTCGACCGATGGCGGCAACCATTGGACGGTGCTGCACCAGGGCGCGCGCTCACTGTTCGGCCTGGCCGCCGGGCCAAACGGACGGCTGTTCGCCGTCGGCCAGGAAGGCGTCATCCTCAAATCGGGCGACAACGGCAAAAGCTGGTCAACCCCGCCCTCCGGCACGAGCGCCATTCTCACCGGCGTCTGGGCGGGCGCGGACGGGCAGGCCGTGGTCGCGGTTGGCGTGCGCGCCATTCTCATCTCGCGCGACGGCGGTTCGAGTTTTGCCCCAGCCCCGGCCTTTGCGTCCACTGCGGCGGGCAACGTTTATTCGACGGCGCAGGGCGCGGGGCAGCCGGGGGCGCAACAGGCCGTCAGCATCGGTGGAGCGCGGGGAGAAATCCTCAGGCTCAATTTTTAGAAAGACGAGGAGGAAGAAATGAACAAATCTCATGTATGGGCCATGACGGCGGCGGGCATCCTGAGCGCCAGCCAGACGCTGGCCGCTGACTGGAGCTTTTCCGGCATGTTGCGCGAGGAAATCGCCGTCAAGGCAACGAATGACCAGAACCCGCTCAATGCCGCAGGCAACCCCTATAACGGCGTCGCCAGACCGAATGCCGGGCTGGGGCCGCTGCTCGCGCCGGGCATTGCGCCGGACACCCTGCAACGTCCGGCCAGCGGGAAGAAGGACGCCGATTACAACCTGTTCGCCACCCGCCTCGAACTCAATCTTGACGGCCAGTTGACGGAAAACTGGGCGGCCCATTTCAAACTGCGCGGTTTTGCCGATCTCGTCGGCAAGGTGGACGACGCCTTCGACAACCAGAACATTTTCGCCCAACGCTGGGGCGCTCGCAGGAACGGGGGCGGCCTCGGCATGGCGCGGAAAGACTGGATGCTCGATCTGCCCATCGCCTACCTCGATTACAGCGACGGCCCGCTGTGGCTGCGCCTCGGCAACCAGCAGATTGCCTGGGGCGAAGCGATGTTCTTCCGCGTCGCCGACACGGCCAATGGCCTCGACTTGCGGCGGCACAGCCTCTTTGATGTCTCCGCCGAGGAATTTTCCGACAAGCGGGTGTCCTCGCCCGGCGCGCGCGGCAGCTTCCGTTTCAACGAAAAGCTGGCGCTCGAAGGCTTCGTCCAGCAGTTCGCGCCCTCCGTCTATCCCGACCGCAATTCACCCTACAACCCGATCCCCGACCAGTTCATCGTCGATGAAAAAACCGGCTATGACAAAGTCAAAAACCGGATGAATTTCGGTCTGCGCCTCCAGACCAAAATCGAAGATGTCGAAATGCAGGCCTTTGCCGTCCGCCGCTACAACCCCGATGGCGTGCTCCGGTGGACGGCGGCCAAGGGGCCGGGGGCCATTCCCGGCACGCCCTTCTCCGCCGGTTCAGGCATCGGCATTTACAGCGCCGCCGAGTGGCTCGACTACGCCAGCCTGGTCCGGCTCGACGGCGTCAATGGTCTGGCCGCCGCCCTCAATGAATTCTGGGGCACCGCCCCCGGCGGCTACCTGAACGCCACGGCGGCGGGCGTCGTCAATGGCTGCGGCGGCGCTTCCGGCGCTGCGCACACCTTCGGTTCGGCTGCCGCCCCGTGCATTCTCGACACCTTTTTCGACCCGGTGGTCGGTTTTGGCAACCTGCAAGGCTGGCTGATCCGCGAATACCCGCGCGAAAACGTCTTCGGCTTTGGCGTAAACACCGTTTTCAGCGGCGAGCCGGATTCACTCACCGATCAATTGATTGGCCGTTTCGAGATTTCCTACACGCCGAACAAGAAATTTACCAACCCGACCCTGTCCCGCAACTACATCGAGCAGGACGAAACCGTTTTCGCCTTCATCGCCGAGAAATACCACAAATTCAGCCAATCCCTGCCCGCCACCTATATCGTCGCGCAATGGCTGCACAAATCGGCCAGCGACCTGTTCGGACGCTCCTTGAAAGGCTACGACAACACCCCCGGCTCGCCGCCCAAAGGCAAATCCGGCGGCGCCAACTACTTCGCCATCGCCCTGCAACAACCCAGCCCCTCACTCGAATGGCGCTTCGATTTCACCCTCCTGACCGACGCCGCAGGCGGCTGGCTGATCCAGCCCGGCCTCAAATGGAAGCCCGGCAAATCGCTCCAACTGGACCTCTACGGCAACTTCCTGAAGAGCGACAACGACGGCAAAGACTTTGCCGAAGGTCTCGACCACGCCCGCGAGATCTTCCTGCGTGGCTCCTGGTATTTCTAGGCATCGCCCCGCAGAGCAATCGCGTCACAATCAACGTCTCCGGCAACACCCGACACGCCCCTCTCCCTCGATGGGAGAGGAGCCGGGGAGAGGGCGAAGCCCGTAGGATGGGTAGAGCGCAGCGAAACCCATCACCCCAAGGCCAATCGCCTGAATCGACATGGCCGACAGCATCCGATACCCCCCCTCTCCCCAACCCCTCTCCCGCAAGGGGAGAGGGGCTTTTTGCGGCAGGCGAGAAGCACTGCCGCCAACCAATAAATGCCAAAACCATTCGTGCGATTACCCTGACTACCCCCCCACCCCAATACCGCGCCCCCTATGGGAAAGCGACAAATTGGAATGCTATTTCATGAATTCGGCATTATCATTCGCCAATAGCATAGCCATTTGACATGAAGGGGTGTGATGGTTTCAGTTCATTCGCTCAGCGCCTGCTCAACCGATACCGCCGAGGCGCTGCGCGCCCTTGAGCGGGAGGCGTCGCGGCTTGATGTTGCCGCCGATTTTCTCTGCGTTTTTTATGATGAGAGCCATGACGACCGGCTGATCCATGACTTTCTCACGGCCCGCTTTCCCGGTGTCGCCGTGTTGGGCGGCACGACTTATCGCGGGGCGATGACGGAACAGGGCTTGAGCGGGGATTACTCGATCAGCCTCTTTCTCATCGCCGACCCCGATGGCGAATATGGCGCGGGTCTCGCCGAATTTGCCGGTGACGCCGCTGGCGCTGCCGAGCGGGCGCTGTATCTGGCGCTGGAGCAGGCTGGCTGCGCCGGTGAGTTGCCCGCGCTGATCTGGATCTATCAAGCGCCGGGGCATGAGGAGGAAGTCATCGCCGGTCTGCGCCGCGTGGTCGGCGACCGCTGCCTGATTGTCGGCGGCACTGCGGCTGATATGAAGATCGCTGGCCGCTGGCGGCAACTGGGGCCGGAAGGGGCGATCAGCAATGGCGTCGCGGTCGGCGCGCTGTTTCCCTCCGGCGCAGTCAGCGCCGCCTTTCAGGGCGGCTACGAGCCGACCGGCCCGAGCGGCGTGGTGACCCACATCGCCAACGCCGATTTCGCCAACGCCGCCGGTAACGGCAAGGCCGAGGCCGACGCTGCGGTCGCGCCGAGTCATGGCCGCGCCCTCCTGATGATCGACGGCGAACCGGCGGCGGCGGTCTACAACCGCTGGCTCGACGGCGCGCTCAGCGACAAGGGGGCGGGCGACAGCATTGCGACGCAAACGGTGACCTGCCCGCTCGGCATCGACGCCGGGAAAATCGGCGATGTCACGCAGTATCTCGTGGTTCATCCGGGGCGGCTGCTCGCCAATGGGGCGCTGTCGACCTTTGCCAATATTGATGAGGGAACCCGTGTTTTCAGTATGCGCGGCGACCCCAAGCGCCTCGTTGAACGCGCCGGTCGGGCGGCGGCGGCGGCGGTAGCCGGGTTGCCGGGCGGCGCGGGCCATTTCGCCGGGGCCTTGATTTCTTATTGCCACGGCAACCGGCTGGCGATTGGCGAGCAGCAGATTGATCAGGTGTTGGCGGCGCTCGGCGAAAGTTTTGGCGGCAGGCCCTATGTCGGCTGTTTTACCTATGGCGAGCAGGGGCAAATGCTGGGGGTCAATATTCACGGCAACCTGATGATTGCTGTCGTTGCCTTCGGGCGCTGAACCGGGCGCTGAAACATGGCCGATTCCGAAGCACTGCGGGAAACCATCGCCTCGATGCAGGGCGAACTCGATTCGTTGCGTCTGGAGACGGCCCATTCCCGCACGCTGCTCGATGCGCTCGACGCGCTCCTGGTCGTGAGCAACAAGGACGATCCTTTTACCAGCGTGTTCAAGGTGCTCCTCTCGATGTTCGACGCCGCGCTGGTGATCGTGCTCGCCCGCGCCAGCGATGACGACAAGGTCATGAAATGTATCGCCGCCAGTGACGCCGGTCTGACCGGCTCGCTCTGGCAGCCCGACGCCCGCCTGCAAAAAGCCTTGCAGGGCCGCGTCGTCGCCACGCTGGGCGACCATGACCTCGGCGCTTCCATGATCTCCGGCAGCCTCGCCGCCGCCAACGAGCAACCGGCTCTCTACCTGCCGCTCACCCAGCATGACCGGCGCGGTCTCCTCCTCTTGCTGCGCGGCCCCGGCAAGCCGGGTTTCAATCGCGCCGACATGGCGCTGGCGCACAAATTTTCCCTCCTCGCCTCGCACGCGCTGGCGGCGCGCGACGCCCATCACAGCGAAGAGGAAAGCCAGCGCCTCAAGCAACTCACCGACCAGCTCACCGACAGCCAGCGGGCGCTCGCCTGGCGCGCCAATCACGACCAGCTCACCGGCCTCCCCAATCGCGCCCATGTCCAGGAACTGGTCACCGAACGGCTCGCCCGCAAGCGGCCCGGCGACCGGCTGGCGCTGGCCTTCATCGACCTCGACGATTTCAAACGGGTCAACGACATTTACGGCCATGCGACGGGCGACGCGCTGCTGCGCGGCATCGCCGACCGCCTGCACTCGCAGATTCGCGCCAACGATATTCTTGGCCGCATCAGCGGCGACGAATTCGTCCTCATCCTCGATTCGTTTGCCGACAAGAACGAAATCGCCGCCCTGCTCCGGCGCATCAGCGCGCTGCTCAGCCAGCCTTTCGAGATCGACGGGGCGCAGGTGCAAAGTCCGGGGTCGATCGGCGTCGCCTTCTATCCGACGCATGGGCGCGACTACGAAACACTGCGCCGCAACGCCGACACCGCCATGTATCAGGTCAAAATATCGGCCAAGGGCGGCGTCGGCTTCTTCAACCACGCGCTGGGCCGCTCGATGTCTGACCGGCTGCGGCTCGAACAGCAACTGCGCGCCGCCTTCGACGCCCGCCTGTTCCGCTGCGCGCTCCAGGCCAAGGTCGACATCCGCAGCGGCAAAATCTTCGGCTTCGAGACCCTGCTCCGCTGGGTCGACGCCGACGGCGCCGTGCGGATGCCCGACACCTTCCTCCCCGTCGCCAGCGAACTCGGCCTGCTCGACGGCATCGCCCTGCGGCAAATGGAAGAACTGCTGGCGGCGCTGCCCCGGCTCGACCGGCGTTTTGGCGAAAACACGCTCTACAGCTTCAACATCTCCGCCGCCCAGGCGTCGCGCCCCGGTTTCATGAAACTCCTCATCGAGCGGATCGTGCAAGCCGGGCAAGCACGGCGCTTCACGCTCGAATTGACCGAAGAATCCCTGCTGCGAGCCGACAGCTTCCAGATGCGGACGCTGCCGCTCCTGCGCAAGGCTGGCATCGGCATTTCGATCGACGACTTCGGCACCGGCTATTCATCGCTGTCGATGCTTGCTGAACTCACCGTCGATGAAATCAAGATCGACCGCTCCTTCATCGACCGCATCCAGAAGCGGCCACACCAGCAATCCATCCTGCGCGCCATCGAATCCCTTGGCCGCGCCTTCGACATTCATCTGATCGCCGAAGGCATCGAAACCACCGACGAACTCGCCTGGCTCCTCGAAAACAGCAGCCTGCGCGCCGGTCAAGGCTTCCTCTTCCACCGCCCCGCCTTCATCTCGACCCTGACCGACAGCAAGCTACCCGGCGAGCAGTTGCTACCACCCGAAATCCGCCCGGTCATCAGCCCCGCCGCCAACGACCCTGCCACACCGGGGCCGGAGTGACCGGAAGCTCTCTTTCAACCGCTTCACCCTCTCCCCCGGCCCCTCTCCCATCACGGGAGAGGGGAGTCTCGGGCGCTGTCGGCCATGTCGACTCAGGCGATTGCTCTGACAACCGCCCCAGGGCCAGAGCATCAAATTCCCTGTCATTTCAAGGCAGCGCTGAGAACTTGCCCGTAAATAAGCAACCATGACTTCGCGCTCGCCTACCCCTCCACCATGCTTCGCATGGTCCCCCTCCCCATTGCTTCGCAACGGGGAGGATCTTGGAGCCACCGTGGTTTTCGATCCTCCCTATTGGCGCAGCCAATGGGGAGGGGGACCACGCGTAGCGTGGTGGAGGGGTCAATGGGGTGCAGATAACCAATTTACGGACAAGTTCTTAATCGCCGGTTCTGTAAATCATTGAGCGTTAAAGAATTTTGATGCTCTGGCCCTGCAAGTATGGTGGGCTTTGTCGGAAACAGTAATCAGGATGGCAAACAATGAAAAAACCCAGCATAATCACCTTGATTTTTCTCATACTACTTAGCGGATGCGCCACCTCCAGATCAAACTATCTGGGCGGCAAAGAAGTACGCAATATGGAATCGGCTGTTTCAGATATAGAACCTTTGAAAAAAATTGAATTAGGTAAATCAATAAAAATTCAAATAAGCGAATCGTCGCCGATACTGATTACAGAGAATATACGGGGGCGATTTGAAACATTCGAGCTTTCCGGAACCAAAGACAAAGATTATCATATATCTGTAGCTGCAATATGTGACTGCATTGGGTTTAGAAAACACTCAATCGCCCCTGCCGCCTACCTTCTGGATAAAGATGGGGCCATCCTCTCTTCCGGCAACACTACAGGAACAACATTCCAGATCCTATTGGGAAAATTTCCCGAAAACGGAAAATATTATTTCCTGGTCGTCGCAGATAACCGATTTGATGGCGAGCGCGTAGGCAGTCTGGCAGGTCCAATGACGATTGGTCGACTCCCGGTGCCAGTCGATTTCAGTTTTCCTCTGACAGGACAGACAACCGGCTCCGCATTCATTCATTGGGAAAAATAAATCTCAGCAGAGGCAATAAACCCCATGACCACCATCAACCACGCCAAGCTCGACCAAATCACCGCCGCCGCCCGCGCCGCAGCGGACGCCCGCGCCCAGGGCTACCGGGAAAAGGCGCTCAAACTCTACCCCTGGATCTGTGGCCGCTGCGCCCGCGAATTCACCCACGCCAATCTGAGCCAACTGACGGTGCACCACCGCAACCACAACCACGACCACAACCCGCCCGACGGCAGCAACTGGGAACTGCTCTGTCTCTACTGCCACGACAACGAGCACCAGAAACAGATCGAAGCCGACCGCGGTTATACCGATGCCCGCAGCAACCGCGGCGGCGGCGCGACGCACAATCCGTTTGCCGCGTTGCAAGGGCTGCTCAAGAAATAGGAGCGGCTTGCAACTCCTGCCTGATGCCGACAGCCTGGATTTTTACACGCTGTTCGACAAGGGCATGGCGTTTATGGCCAATTAGCGCAACTCGGCCAGCAATTCAGGATGCTTGCCCAAGAGGGCAAGGAGCAGCACAGTCGACTTGTGCGGCTGCGTTTTGCCGCGCTCGTACTCGCTAAAGGCCGAAACACCGCCGCCGAACAAGCGTCCAGCCTCGGCTTGCGAGAGTTTCAATTTTTTGCGGTTGGCGCGTAGCTCACCCGCCCGCCGCGCTCTGGCCTTTGCCCCCGCTGCCGATATGGCGTCGCTGACGCGCTGGGCGCTGTCATCCTCCTGCGCGAACTCAATTTCACCGCACACCGGGCAATGCCAGCCTGCGACATCCGGTACGACATACGGCTCACCATCTATATCGCCGGTAATTGTTTTGATTTCACGCACCAACACAGCGCCATCATCACATTGCAGGCAATACCGGGGTTTTTCTTTCTGCGCCATTTTATTTCTGTATGAGTTGTCATGCCTTTGAGCAATATACGGCGCTCCAGCGCCAACACGACGCCAAGCGCCTTCACGATGGCCTTGATGTCTCCAAGCGAATAATGCGCAAGCTGTTTTTCCACACGCGTTATTTTATGGAAAGCATTAATTTTATCAAGCGAGATGACCCTCAATCCGATACAGCCCGCTTCCTGTGTCAGATATGCTGCGCCAGACACGCCGCGCCCGGCCCGGCTGGTCGGCTAAAATGACGTTTTCCCCCGCCCGCTCCCATGACCGATACCGGTACCCTGAATTTTCTCTGGTCTCAGCGCCTCGTCGCCGGGTTTGTCGCGGCGGGCGTTGGTCAGGCGGTGATTTCGCCGGGCGCGCGGTCGACGCCGCTGGCCTTGGCTTTGCTGCGCCAGCCGCAGATGACTTGCGAAATGGTGATCGACGAACGGTGCGCGGCTTTTTTCGCGCTCGGCCTCGCCAAGGCGACGAGGCAACCGGTGTTGTTGCTGGCGACTTCGGGCAGCGCCCCGGCCAACTGGCTGCCCGCCATCATCGAAGCGAGTCAGACTGGCGCGCCGCTCCTCTTGCTCACGGCAGATCGCCCGCCGGAGTTGCACGACTGCGGGGCGAACCAGACCATTGACCAGACAGCGCTGTTCGGCCCGCATGTGCGCGCCCGTCATTTGCTGGCGACGCCGCATGAAAATTTTTCCCCGGCCCGGCTGTATGCGCTGGCGGCGCAGGCCAGCGCCGAGGCGCGCGGCCCCCTGCCCGGCCCGGTGCATCTCAACCAGCCGTTCCGCGAACCTTTGACGCCAGTCGGCGACTGTCCGCCGGTAGC
>JAITWU010000288.1 GCA_031285115.1 Azonexus sp.
AAACCTTTGTGGAGGTGGCAGGTGGTGATGGGGCGCGGCGGCGGGCTCCGGGAACGCCCCCCTCCCTTGAGGGGAGAGGGGTTGGGGCGAGGGTGAGAGCCGCCCCCCTCTCCCCCCGCCCCTCTCCCGCGAGGGGAGAGGGGAGTGTTATCGGTCATGGCCGTTCACGAAATCGCCAGCATCCGGTCGAGCGCCAGCCGGGCGAGTTTTGCTTCATGGGCCGGGACGCTGATCGGATTGACGACTTTGCCCGCAGCCAGATTTTCCAGCGTCCAGGCGAGATGCTGCGGGTCGATGCGCTGCATGGTCGAGCACATGCAGATGGTGGTGGCCATGAATTGCACGATTTTGTTTTGCGGCAAGACCTCTTTCGCCAGCCGGTCGACCAGATTGAGTTCGGTGCCGACCAGCCAGCGCGTACCGGCGGGCGCTTCCTTGATGGTTTTGACGATGTACTCGGTCGAGCCAACGTAATCAGACGCGGCGCACACGGCAAAACTGCATTCGGGGTGGGCGATCACCAGGCCATCCGGGTATTTGGCGCGAAAAGCGTCGATGTGGCTTTTCTGGAACATCTGGTGCACCGAGCAATGGCCTTTCCAGAGCAGGATTTTCGCTTTTTTGATTTGCTCCGCCGTCAGGCCGCCCATTTCGAGGTCGGGGTCCCAGACGGCCATATCGTCCAGCGGCAGGCCCATTTTGTGGCCGGTCCAGCGGCCCAGATGTTGATCGGGGAAAAACAGGATTTTGGGCCGCTGGGCAAACGCCCATTGCGCGATGACGCCCGCGTTCGATGAAGTGCACACGATGCCGCCATGCGCCCCGCAAAACGCCTTCAGATCGGCGGCGGAATTGATGTAGGTGACCGGCGTGACCTCGGCCTCGACATCGAGCACTTCACCCAGTTCACGCCAGCAACGTTCGACTTTGGCGAGATTAGCCATGTCGGCCATCGAGCAGCCAGCGGCCAAATCGGGCAGGATGGCGATCTGCTCCGGCGCGGTCATGATGTCGGCGACTTCGGCCATGAAATGCACGCCGCAAAAAATGACATATTGCGCATCGGTCTGTGCCGCGAGCTTTGATAGTTTGAGCGAATCGCCGGTCAAATCGGCGTGTTGATAGACATCAGCCCGCTGGTAATGGTGGCAGAGGATGACGGCCTTTTTACCAAGCCGGGCGCGGGCGGCGCGGATGCGCGCCTGACAGTCATCGTCGGCAAGCGCGTTGAAGGGGGCGAAAGAAAGCGGGGCGGTAGACATGAGGAACTCGGCTGACTGAACTGACTGAAAACGCGGGGCAATTATCCCTGATGCCACGGCAGACCGGCGCGACGCCAGCCGCCGATGGTGTTGCGATGACCGTGGGCGTCCCGGTCGCCCTCGAAACCTTCGAGAACGTTGTAGCAGTTGTTGTAACCGGCTTCGGTCGCAGCTACCGCCGCCGCCACCGAACGGGCGCCGCTGCGGCAGATGATCAGCACCAGGGCTTCTGGATCGACCTGGCGCCGCAACTCGGCGAGGAAATGCGGATTGCGCCCGCCGCCGGGGTACTGGCTCCATTCGATTTCAACGGCGTTGGGGAGCCGCCCAACCCAGTCCCATTCGGCGCGGGTGCGCACATCGACGAGTTTGGCGCCGGGCGCCAGTTGGAGAATTTTCCAGGCTTCCTGCGGCAGCAGATCGCCTTGATAGGGGCGGTGCAGCCCGTCGCTGCGCGATTGGGCAAGGTTGAGGAGTTCGCTGAGTTTTCCCATGATGGTCGGCTGTTAAAATCCGGGCCGGACAGTATAGGGCAGAACCATGGCACAGGCAGACAGTCAGACAACACCGATGACCCCGGCGGGACGCGCCGCCGTCACCCAGCGCGCCACCTGGGTCAGCGTCGTCGTCAATCTCATCCTGACCGTGGCGCAAATCATCATCGGCTGGCTGGCCCATTCGCAATCGCTCATTGCCCACGGCCTGCATTCTTTTTCCGACCTGTTATCCGACTTTCTCGTCATCTACGCCAGCCGCCAGAGCGCCCATCCGGCGGACCCTGACCACCCCTACGGCCACGCCCGCATCGAGACGGCGGCGACGCTCATTCTCGGCGCGGCGCTGACCCTGGTCGGCGCGGGCATTCTGTGGGAATCGGGCGTTCGCCTGCAACATGCGGAAGTCTTGCCGACGGTCGAAATCTCCGCCCTGTGGGCGGCCATCGCCACCGTCGTCGCCAAGGAGGCGCTCTATCACTACCTCTTTGCCGTTGGCCGCCGCCTGCGTTCGGAACTGATGATCGCCAACGCCCTGCACACGCGGGCCGATGCCGCTTCCGCCCTGATCGTCGTCATCGGCATCGGCGGCGCCCTGCTCGGCTGGGAGTTTCTCGACCCGCTGGCCGCCGTGCTCATGGGTTTCATGATTCTGCGCATGGGCGCGCAACTGGCCTGGGGCGCGATCAAGGAGTTGATCGACACCGGCCTCGACGAAGAAAGCGTCGTCCTCATCAACCAATGTCTTCTGGCAACGCCCGGCGTCATCGGCGTGCACGACCTGCGCACCCGGCGCATGGCGCATCAGGCGCTGGTCGATGTGCACATTCAGGTCGACGCCCACATCAGTGTTTCGGAAGGCCACTACATCGCCGAACTGGCCCGCAGCCGGGTGCTCGCTGCGCACCCGGACGTGCTCGATGTGCTCGTCCACATCGACCCGGAAGCCGAACCGGTCACCGATGTCGCCGTCCTCACCGCCTTGCCCGGACGCGACGCCGTGCTCGCCGAACTGGACAAACTCCTGAGCGGCCTGCCGCCGCCGCAGCGCATCGTGCTGCACTATCTCGGCAGCGCGATCGAGGTTGAAATCCATGTCGATCAGGCTGATCTTTGCGGAGAAAACACGCTGGCACAAACGGAAAAAAGCCTGACACAAGTGCTGGCGGGGCACCCGCTGATCGTCGGCATTCGTCTGAACGTCTGCACGACCAAAAATTGAGCGGCAGAACATGAGACAGCGCCTGCCCGCCCTTCTCACCAGCGGCATCGCCGCCGCCTTCGCCGATTGCCGTCTCCGTTGTTGCTGGCGGCTTGCCTTCGGCCCGGGTGGAATGAGTTGATTCCGGCCCGGCGCACGGCGGCGCTGACCGCCACCGCCATGTGCCGTCTTTCGCTGATGAGCGCCCCTCACAGCAGCAGGCGAAAATTGAGGCGCAGGCCGTTGTCGCTGACGCCGGGGCCGAACTGGCCGTTGTAGAGAAGGCCGAGGCTGGCGTTGCGACTGATCGTCAGGTCGAAGCCAGCGTCGATGAAGGTGAGGTTTTTGGCGATGGGCACGCCAGCAATCGAAAACCGGCTCCCGCCGCCGCTAAAGCGCATGTCGGCGCGCGGCGTGACGCCGCCAAAGGCATGACGCCTGCCGAACATGGCCGTGGCTTTGAGTTGGCGCCCGGCGAAATCAAAGCTCGCCGTCCCGCGCAGGCCCTGGGCGGAAAAGATTGCTTCGTTGCGCCCGCCCTTGATGGTCAGCGCCGCGCTGCCGCCTCGCTCGGCAAAACGTCTGGTGTCGAGGTCGACATGGGCGAGATTGACGAAGGGTTCGAGGGTGGCGGTTGCGCCGCCAAGCGGGTAGCCGATTTCGCCGAATATCTGCCGCATGTCGGCCCGGTAGCCGCTCTTCAGGTTATCAGCAAAGCCGGCAAAAGCGACCGGGCGGCTGGTTCTGATCTCATGCCAGGCGCGACCGGCTCCTGCCCGGATGGCAAGCGACCCCCACTGGCTGCCTAAATAGGCGGCCAGACGGTAACTGTCGCCGCTGCCCGCGCCTCGGGGGCTGTTGAAATCGGTGTGGCTGTAGCCGCTGGACATGCCGACGCGGACAGCCCCGGCCAGTTGCCGGTCGATGCCGACAAAGAGGCCGCTGATATTGCGGTTGAAGCGGGCGGCGTTGCCGTCGCTGCGGGTGTCGCCCGTGGCGCTGAAGACGCGCGCCCAGACGGCTGGTTGATCGTCGGCGCACTGACCGTCGTAGCGAATCTCCGAGCGCCGCTGGCCGGGGGCGTTGACCACCCGCGCCACCGCGCTCCCGGCATTATCGCAGGCGGCCTGCCGCAGACGGTCAAACGCGCTTTCGCGCAGCAGGCGGCTGTCTTCGATCAACGCCCCTTGTGCCGAGGGATGAATGTCGCCGGAAAGTTGATCGAACGCCTGACGCGCCGTTTCGGGGTCAAGCTGGACGACTGCATCCCAGACCGGATGGCCGGGCGGCAGCGCATCGACGCCAGAGGCGGTTGCGCGCTGGTTGGGGGTTTTGCCGACAGTGGCGAAGCTGACATCGTTGCGGCTCATGGTCAGATAGACATGCTGCTCGTCGTCGCTCAAGGATGGCGTCAGGAAGGCGAGGTTGCTTGTCACCCCGGCGAAGCTGCCGAGGCGACCGCCTGCGGCGCTGAGGATGGTGTAGGTATAGCTCGGGGCGTAATTGCCCATGCCCGCCAGCACTTCAACCGTGCCGCCGGAGAGCGTCGCCGCGCCGCTGGCGGCGATGGCTGAGGCCGTGTCCGGATCGAGGGCAACCCGATAGATCGAGCCAGCGGCAAAGCTGACATCGCCGTTTACATGGAGGACGCCAATGTTGCCGCGCAGGCCGGGGAC
Organism: Azonexus sp.; assembly: GCA_031285115.1. Lineage (GTDB taxonomy): Bacteria > Pseudomonadota > Gammaproteobacteria > Burkholderiales > Rhodocyclaceae > Azonexus. The sequence continues at coordinate 4,634 of JAITWU010000288.1, forward strand.
GACGGTCGCCCCGGCGGCGGCGGCAATGCCGCCGACCGTGCCGTCGCCGGAGAGCGTCGCGCCGTTGTTGATGGCGACGCGCGAATCCGGCAACGCGCCGCTGACCAGAAGCGTTCCGGCATCCACGACAGTCGCGCCGCTGAGTGTGCTGACGCCGCCCAGTCGCAGTGTGCCGAGATCGCGTTTGATGAGTTCCGCCTCGCCCTTGAGGCTGGCGTTGATCGTCGCCGTCGTCGTTGCCCCGAAGGTTGTGCCGTCGCCAACGCGGATGATGGTTTGCGGGCTAGTCAGCGTGATCCCGTCGCCCTCGACCCGATAGCCGTCGACGGCAAACTGCATCCCCGAGGCGGTCACCGCGCCCAGGCTGTCATCGACCGTGACGACGCCCGGCGTGGCCATGAAGATGGCGAACTGGCCGTCAGCCCAGACGCCGGTTGGCGCGCCGGATTGATCGGTCCAGTTGCTGTTGCCCGCCCCGTTCTGCCAGACGCCATTACCGCCGCTGACCGCGCCATCGCCATGCGGGCCGCTGCCGCCATCCCAGAAGGTATAGGCGTTGGCCGAACCGGGGGGCGCATCGTCGCGGATCAGATTGATCTGCCCGGCGATCGAGGTCTGGAGAATTTCGGCGCTGCCGGGCGGCATTTCGCCCAGCGTCAGGCCGAGGTCGGTGAGCGCGCCGTCATAACGAATGAGGCCGTAAATGCCGGGGTCGAAGCGCCCGCCGGGGCTGGCGCTGACATTCAGGATGCCGGCCAGCGTGAGGTCGCCGTGGACGATGATGAGATCGTTCAAGGGGCCACCGACGACGTTGACGTCGCCAAGGTCGTAGTCGAGCCTGGCGTCGGCGGCGAGTGTCAGATTGCCGTCGATGGTCAGCGTGCCCGCCGTTCCGGTCGCGGCGGGGGCGATTGCGCCGCCAGCGGCAATCGTCACGTCGCCGCCGATCACGCCGCTGCCGCCGAGCGTTGCGCCACTCGTCACGGCCAGCGTCGCCGTGGCGTCGCCCAGCGCGCCGTCGACCTTGAGAAAACCGCCGCTCACTTCGGTCGCGCCGCCAAAGGCGCGGCTCTCGCTGTTTATGATGGTCGTCCCGGCCAGTTGGCGGATAAGGCCGCTGCCGCTGATCTGCGGCTCGAACAGGTAAGCGGCGCTGCTATGGTTGAACACCAGTTGGCCGCTGTCGCCCAGTTGCATACCCGGTGTCTCAAGCCTGCCCGGCGCGACCGCCGTTTGCCCTGCCGCCGCGCCAATGTTGATGACGGCGTCGGCCCCGGCGGCGACGCCGACGCGAAGATCATAGTCGCTGCCATCAAAGCCTGTCGTGGCAAGCGTCCCACCATCGCTCAGGGTCAGCGTGGCGCTGGCCCCGTCGTACCAGCCGAGCGCCAGATTACCGGTCGTCCAGCGCGATTGTTCGCCACTGATCAGCACCTCGCCGGAACCGGCGAGGCCGATATAACTGTTGAAGACGTTGCTGACGGCCCCGCCATTGCTGATGACCAGCCTGCCCGCGCCCTGATAACCGACGATCAGGGCGCTGTGGCTGATCCAGGCCGAATCGGGGCCGTCGACCTGCGCTTCGCCGCTGGCGCTGGCGAGATAGCCCAGCGCGTCGTGCGCTTCCAGCAGATGGCCGCTCTCCAGCCGCGCGCCGTGAGTGATCGCCAGCTTGCCCTGGCCTTCGATGCCGATGGTGATGCCAGGAGTCGTGATGACGCTTGAGTCGCTGCCGTCGATGGTCAGTAAAGCACTGGCTTTGTCGCCATCGGCAAGGCCGAGGCCAAGATTGCTGTCGCTGCCCGCGTCATTGGTCACCTTGAGCAGACCGCCGTTCTGTACGGCAATCGCCCCGTTGCCGTCGCGGCTGCTGCCGATAATCAGGCCGCGCGCCGCATACCACTCTGAGCCTGCGCCGTCGATCAGGGCGGTGTCGAGATCGTCCGTCTGATAGCCGACATAAGCATAGTCGCCGCTATAACGGGTGTTGAGGACGCCGCCTTGGGTGATCGTCAGGCGGCTGGCCCCGGGGAGGAGGCCTGGGCCGCTGTTTACATAGTCGCCGACGACAAACTGTCCGCCAGCGGCGATGGTGACGCCCTCGATCGCCAGTCCGCCGCTGCTGATGATGGTGCTGCTGCGGTAATCCTGATCGTTGGCAAAATGGAGCGTTCCCGGCCCCATCTGCATAATGACGCCGTCGCCGGTGATCTGGCTGGCAAAAAAGATGTCGTCGGCGCGGTTGAAGGCGAGCGTGCTGCCGTAACCACTGAGCACCACATCGCCCGTGCCCAGACTGCCGCTGACGCCGCCGTCGCCGACCTGCAAGACGCCGCCATTGACGACCGTACCGCCGGAATAATGGTTGTCGGCAGTGAGCACTAACTTGCCGTTGAAACCGGATTGCGTCAGCTTGCCGCTGCCGCTGATGACGCCCGTCAGGGTCAGGGTCGTGTCCCTGGCCGGGTTGAAAATACCGCCGCCTGCATCGAGCGTGATCGTCCGCGCCGTGGCAAAGCTCGCCGTCGTGCTGAGTGTGCCGACGCCGGAAAAACTGAGCGCGCCCGCCGCATCACCGAGATTGGCGTCACTCGACACCCGCAGTACGCCGTTGTCGATCGCCGTGCCGCCGGTGTAGGTATTGTTGCCGGTGAGCACGGTGGTTCCGCCGCCCGCCTGGCTGAACGAGCCGCTGCCGGAAATGACGCCGCTCACGGTCAGCGTGCCGCCAGCGGCGATATTGGTGGAGAGGCCGCTGCCGGAAATGGCGTTGGCAAAGCTCGTCACGCTCCCCCGGTTGAAGGCCAGCGTGCCGTTATTGACGACATCGCCGCTGCCGAGGCTGTTGCTGAGTGTGCTGCCATTGCCCAGTTGCAGCGTGCCGCTGTCGATGAAGGTGCCGCCAGCATAGCTGTTGTTGGCAGTGATGATGGTCACGCCGCTGCCCGACTGGCGCAGCGAGGTATTGGCGCCGGAGATGGCGCCGCCGAGCGTCAGCGCGCCAGCGCCGATATGACGCACCTCGCCGCCGCTGCCGCCGATGCTCTTGCTGTAAGTCAGCGCATCGGCGCGATTGAAGACCAGCGCCCCGCCATTGTTGGCGATGCTGCCGCCGATACTGCCACTCGCGCCGCCGTCGCCGATTTGCAGCGCGCCGCCGTTGATCGTCGTGCTGCCGGTGGCGCTATTGTCGCCAGTCAAAATCAACGTACCGGGGCCGTTGTGGGTGATCGTGCTGCCGCCGCTCAAAATCGCCGCAATCGTCTGGTCGGCGCTGGCGCTGTTGGTCAGCCGGGTCGTCAAAGTCCCGTTGCTGATGGTGAAGGCCGTGTTGCCGGTGATGGTCAAGGCGGCTGGATTGAAGCTGCCGCCGACCAGATCAACCAGAGTCGAACCGGCCCCGACCGTGTCGTTGAAAAGCGCGGCGATGCTGCCGGTTGCCACAGCGCCCGCACTCCAGTTGGCGGCCTCGCCGTAATTCGACGACGCCCCGCCGCTCCAGATGGCTTGCGCCGCTGCCGGATCGACGACACCCAGCGCCAGGGCGAAGGTGGAAAGAGAATAGCGCAGCGCGCGCCGCGCCGTTGGCGGCGCAAATTTTGTTTGAGTAGTCATGTTTCAATTCCGGGCGATCCGGCAGAACCAGCCTCCCGACCGGGCGCTGCGCCAGCAGCGCCGCCGGAAGCAGCGGTAACGGGCAGATCGTTGCAAGGAGGGGAAGGGGGCGGCGGATTCATCACCGCCGACGATGACAGCGTGAATACGCGCAGTTGCTGTTCAGACCATGTCGCTGGCTTGTTGAAGAAGCGACGTAGTCTATTTGCCTGATGGAGCAACTCCTTGATTTTTACTAAATTTGACAAATAATGCACATTTGCCACATTTCCCTGACCCGAATCGGGCTATTACCAGGGCAATCGCATGAATGCTTTTGGACAACAAAACAACCGTTTTTATCCGCTGCAAAAAGCCCATGAGAGGGAAAAAGGGTGTTGTAGGGGCGACTTTTAGTCGCCCGCTGGCGGCAGAATGCCGCCCCTGCGTCATTCATGCGATTGCCCTGGGGCTGTTTCCGACGGGCCGCAATCGCCCCGTCCGGTTGTGGCAAAATAGCGGGCTTCTCAGGAGAACCCAGCATGGCAACCCCGCAAGACGTCATCAAGATGATCGAGGAAAGCGACGCCAAATTTGTCGATTTCCGTTTTACCGACACGCGCGGCAAGGAACAGCACGTCACCGTGCCGGTTTCGGCCTTTGACGAGGAGACGTTCGAAAACGGCCATCCCTTCGACGGCTCCTCCTTCGGCGGCTGGAAAGGCATTCAGGCTTCCGACATGCAGTTGATGCCGGACCCGGCCACCGCCTATGTCGATCCTTTCTACGACGAGACGACCGTGGTGCTGACCTGCGATGTCGTCGATCCCGCCGATGGCCGTGGTTATGACCGCGATCCGCGCTCCATCGCCAAACGCGCCGAGGCTTATCTCAAATCCTGCGGCATTGGCGATACCGCCTATTTCGGCCCGGAGCCGGAGTTTTTCATTTTTGACGGCGTCGAGTGGTCGGTCGATATGTCGGGCTGCTTCCTCAAAATCCACTCCGGCGAAGCGGCCTGGAAATCCGGCGAAGAGAACGAAGGCAGAGGCGCGACCGGCCACCGTCCGGGCGTCAAGGGCGGCTACTTTCCGGTGCCGCCGGTCGATAGTCTGCACGACATCCGCTCGGCCATGGCGCTGACGCTCGAATCGCTCGGCGTGCCGGTCGAAGTGCATCACCACGAAGTCGCCAACGCCGGGCAGTGCGAAATCGGCACAAAATTCAGCACCCTCGTCAAACGCGCCGACTGGACGCAGTTGATGAAATACGTCATCCACAACATCGCCCACCAATATGGCAAAACGGCGACCTTCATGCCCAAACCCATCGTCGGCGATAACGGCTCAGGGATGCACGTGCACCAGTCGATCTGGAAGGACGGTAAAAATCTGTTCGCTGGCGACGGCTACGCCGGGCTTTCCGACATGGCGCTCTACTACATTGGCGGCATCATCAAGCACGCCAGGGCGCTGAACGCCATCACCAATCCCGGCACCAATTCCTATAAACGTCTCGTGCCGCATTACGAAGCGCCGGTCAAGCTCGCTTATTCGGCGAAAAACCGCTCGGCCTCGATCCGCATCCCGCACGTCGCGTCCACCAAGGCGCGGCGCATCGAAGCCCGCTTTCCCGATCCCATCGCCAATCCCTACCTGTGCTTTGCGGCGCTGCTGATGGCTGGCCTCGATGGCATCCAGAACAAAATCCACCCCGGCGACCCGGCTGATAAAAACCTCTACGACCTGCCGCCGGAAGAAGACGCCAAAATCCCCACCGTCTGCGCTTCGCTCGAAGAGGCGCTGGACAACCTCGCCAAAGATCACGAATTCCTGACCCGTGGCGGCGTTTTTTCCAACGACTGGATCAAAGCCTACATCGCCTTGAAGATGGAAGAGGTCAACCGCCTGCGCATGACCACGCACCCGGTCGAGTTTGATCTGTATTACAGTTGCTGATTCTTGTGGCGCAAGGTGGCTTGAGATGATACGAACGACGATTGCCTTTCTGCTGGTGGCCGTGAGTCTGTCGGCAACCGCCCAGACCATCTACAAATGCGTCGATGAAAACGGCGGCACCGTGATTTCCAACACCCGCATCAACAAGGAATGCAAGGCCGTGGTCAGCACGCCGGAAAACACCCTGCCAGCGCCCGCGCCACGCCCGCGCTCGGCAGCGGCCAATCCGACTCCCGCCGATTTTCCGCGCGTCGCCGAAGAAGCCCAGAAAGCGCGCGACAACGACCGCCGCCACATCCTCGACCAGGAACTCTCCAGCGAGCAGCGCAACCTCGACCAAGCGAAGCGCGACCTCGCCGAGCAAGAAAGCCTCAAACTGCCGCCGAGCACCACGGCGGGCGTCGATCGCCTCGCCCCCTACCGCGACCGCGTCGCCCAGCACGAACGCAACATCGTCGCCATCCAGAAGGAACTGAGCGGCTTGCGCTGAACGGCCAGCGGGAATCAACCGCCTCCGCTCCCCGTGCGGCTCGACCTCGCCCTACTCGAAGCCCGCCTTGGCGAACAGGCCGGGCTTTTTACTGTCGACGCGCTGGCCGTTTGCGATTCCACCAACAGCGAATTGCTGCGACGGGCCGATGCGCCGAGCGGCAGCGTCATCGTCGCCGACCGCCAAACCGCCGGGCGTGGCCGCCGGGGCCGCAGTTGGCTGTCCACGCCCGAAAACAGCCTGACTTTTTCGCTGCTCTGGCGCTTTGCCGACTCCCCCGCCCGCCTCGGCGGCCTCTCACTGGCCGTTGGCGCGGCGCTCGCCCAGGCGCTGGAACAACTCGGCGGCCAGGGCATCGGCCTCAAATGGCCGAACGACGCGCTGCTGGCGACGGCAGACGGCTACGCCAAACTGGCGGGCATCCTCGTCGAACTGGCGAGCAACCGGGATAGCTGCCAGGCAGTCATCGGCATCGGCCTCAACCTCGCGCCGCCAGCGGGCGAACTCGAACAACCCGCCGCCGGGCTGGATCAGGCCGGACTGCCCGGTATCGACCGTCACATCCTGCTCGCCGCCATCCTGCGCCAGCTTGCCGTGACGCTCGATCGTTTCGCCCAATCCGGCTTCGCCGCTGTCCGCGCCGACTGGCAACGCCGCCACGTCTGGCAAAACCGCCCAGTGCAGATTCTCGACGCTGGCGCAACGCCCCTCACCGGCCTCTGCCTCGGCGTCGACGACGATGGCGCTTTGCTGCTTGAAACAGCAACCGGCGTGCAGCGCATCTACAGCGGCGACGTCAGCCTGCGCCCGGCAAAACCATGACCGACCGCCTGATCCTCTGCCTCGACAGTGGCAATAGCCGCCTCAAATGGGGAGTCCACGATGGCAACGAGTGGCTGGAACAAGGCGCCGCCGGGCATGATGACCCAGCCGCCTTCCCCGCCCTCATCACCCGCTGGCCGCAAGCACGCCGCATCTTGCTGGCGAATGTCGCTGGCGCTGCCGTCGCCTCGCGTCTGCGTCAATGCCTCGGCGAGCGAGCGGCGCAGCTCGAAGAAATCCGCAGCAGCGCATCTTGCGCCGGTGTAAGCAATCACTATCACCACCCCGAACGCCTTGGCGTCGACCGCTGGTGCGCCCTGATCGGCGCGCGGGCGCGAACGACAGCCCCTTGTCTCGTCGTCATGGCGGGCACGGCAACGACCATCGACAGCCTCGACAGTCACGGCAATTTCCCCGGCGGCCTGATCCTGCCCGGCAGCGACCTCATGCGCCGCGCCCTGGCCAACGATACAGCCGACCTGCCACTGGCCCAAGGCCACTGGTCAGCAACGCCACGCAATACTGAAGATGCGATCACCGCCGGCATCCTCGAAGCGCAAATCGGCGCCATCGAACGCGCCTACGCCCGACTCGCCTCCCCCAACGCAACCTGCCTCCTCTCCGGCGGCAACGCCACCCCCCTGGTGCCACATTTAGCTATTCCCTGCATCGAAGTCCCCAATTTACCACTCGAAGGCTTGCTACAAATTGCGCGGGCATCAAAAATGTTGCAGTAGAATCAGACGAGGGAAGCGCTTGACGATTTCTTGATCCGGGCAATTTTAGGCTTACCTAAATTGCATTG
>JAITWU010000333.1 GCA_031285115.1 Azonexus sp.
ACCACATCCATGCCGACGCCGCGCCCGGAAAGATCGGTGACTTGCTCGGCGGTCGAAAAACCGGGTTCAAAAATGAGGTTGAAGACTTCCTGATCGCTCATTTCGCCATCCGCCGCCAGCCCACGCTCGCGGGCCTTGGCCAGAATCTTGTCGCGCGGCAGGCCAGCGCCGTCATCACTGATTTCGATGACGATATGGCCGCCCTGATGCGAAGCCTTGAGGGCAATCGTGCCGACCGGACTCTTGCCGCTGGCGCGCCGCGCCTCCGGCGTCTCGATGCCGTGATCGAGACTGTTGCGGACGAGATGGGTGAGCGGGTCGACGATGCGTTCGATCAAGCCTTTGTCAAGTTCAGTCGATTCGCCCGCCATCTTGAGTTCGACCGCTTTGCCGAGCTTGGCCGAGAGGTCATGGACGAGGCGCGGAAAGCGGGCAAAAACGAAGGAAATCGGCAACATGCGGATCGACATCACGGCATCCTGCAAGTCGCGGGTATTGCGCTCCAGCAAGCCGAGGCCGCCAAGCAGTTCTTCCGGCGCTGCTTCGGCCATGCCGGTCGCCGTCTGCAACAGCATCGACTGGGTAATCACCAGTTCGCCGAGGAGATTGATGAGTTGATCGACTTTGTCGACACTCACCCGAATCGACGTATCGGCGGCGGCGGGCGAACGCTGGCTGCCGCCCTTCCCTGTCGGGGTTGCTGGTACTGCCGACGCTGGCGCGGCTGGCGTCGCCGCCGCCGGAACAGCCGCCGGAACAGCCGCCGGGGGCGCTGGCAGCGGGGCGAAAAAGCCATAGCCGTCCCCCTCTTCGCCAGCGACGGGGCCAGCGTCAGAATCTCTGGCGACGCCGACCGGCGTCCTGGGCAATGCTTCGACCGTGGCCGCGACAGCCGCCGCCGCAACCGGCGTCAGGTCGACGGCGGCGAAAAAGCCGTACTCCCCGTTTGCCGCCGCCTCGCCATCCGCCTCGCCATCCGCCCCGGCTTCCGGCACGGCCTCAACGGCGTCGACGACGGCTTCTTCGGTGATGCGCCAGGCGCCGTGCTCGGCAATCCCATCCACTTCCGCCGAAAAGGCGTCGGGCGCAGTCAGGGTCGTCAGGCGCAGTTGCCAGAAACCGACGCCCCGATCCTCGGCCTCGGGGCAGTTGAGCACCTCCAGTTTGCCCAGACGGCGCAGGTTGTCGAGCAGACGCTCGATGCCGTCGCCTCGGGCCGCCGCTTCGGTCGGCACGAACTCGATGCTGAACGCGCGCAGTTCCGCCGCCGGTATCTCAACCACCGCCGCTGGCGCGGCGGCCACGCTGCTGGCAGGCGGCGGCAGTGGCGGATCAGCGGCGGCTGGCTGGCTTTCGTCATATTGACGCAGACGGCTGCCAACAGCCTCGACCGCTTTGGCATCGACGCTGCCCCGGCCTTGATGCGCTTCGATCATGCTGCGCAACAAATCGCCCGCTTCAAGAAAAGCGTTGATCATCTCCGGCTGCAAACTGAGTTCGCGCCGGCGCAGGCGGTCAAGCAGGTTTTCCAGAATATGCGCCGTTGCGGCCAGATCCGTGAAGCCGAAACTACCGGCGCTGCCTTTGATCGAATGCACCGCCCGGAAAATGGCGTTGAGCCGCTCGGCATCCGGCTGCGCGACATCGAGATCGAGCAGCAACGCCTCCAGGGTCGCCAAATGCTCCGCCGACTCGGCGAAAAACACCTGGGAAAACTGACTTATGTTGATCGGCACACGATCCTTTCAGCATCAACACAATGAAACCGGCTGGCAGACACGCTGTTCCAGCTATTTGCCGGTCACTTGACCGGGCGCTTAACCGATCACCTTCTTGACCACTTCGAGCAACTTCTGCGGATCAAAAGGCTTGACCAGCCAGCCCGTAGCGCCCACCGACCGGCCCTGCACCTTCATCGCTTCCGACGATTCGGTGGTCAGCATCAGAATCGGAATGGCGGCGTATTCCGGCAAGGCGCGCAAGGATTTGATCAGGGTCAGGCCATCCATGCGCGGCATGTTCTGATCGGTGACGACCAGATCGAATCCGCCAGTCTTGGCTTTTTCCAGGCCATCTTGACCATCCGTGGCTTCCTCGACCTCATAACCGGCGCTTTTCAGGGAGAAGGCCAGCATCTGCCTGATGGATGCGGAATCATCAACCGCCAGCACGGTTTTTCCCATTTTTTTCCTCTGTTGTGACTCTGTTGTTAATATATTACCAATTCACCCGCCTTAACGGCTCTTGCCCGCTCCCGGCGGGGCCAAGCCATCATTGATCTCGTCAGCGCCGCCAATACTGGCTTCCGGCCCGACCTCCTGAACGATGGCCCGCTCCGTCTTCTTGTTCAGGACGACGATGCTGATCCGCCGATTGACCGGGTTGAGCGGGTCATTTTTGTCAAACAGCACCGTCGAAGCAAGGCCGACGACGCGCAATACCTTGTTGTCACTCATGCCGCCGACGATCAACTCGCGGCGCGAGGCATTGGCCCGGTTGGCCGACAACTCCCAATTGGTAAAGCCAGCCATGCCGCCAGCATACGGCGCGGCGTCGGTATGACCAGCAAGGCTGATGCGGTTGCTGACGCCGTTGAGCGCCTTGCCAATCTGGCGCAGGATGTCGCGGGTATAGGGTTTGAGGTCGGCGCCGCCGGAATCGAACATGGGCCGGTTCTGTTCATCGACAATCTGAATACGCAAGCCTTCCGAGGTGATGTCGAGCAACAGTTGTTTCTTGAACTGCGCCAGTTGCGGACTTTGCTCGATCATGCGCTCGATCTCGGCCTTGAGCGCCTCCAGAAGGGCCTGCTCTTGGCGCAGAAAGTCGGTATCCGTCTGCTGTTTGTTGGTCTGCCCCATCTCGCGCGTCAAATCTTTGCCGCCGCCCTGCAAGATACTCTCCGCCGTCGCCACCGCTTCGCCGCCCGTGCGGCCGATCCTGAGCGGGTTTTGAAAGTAATCGGCAATGCCCTTCAAATCGCCCCGCGCCGTTGACCCGAGCAACCACATCAGCAAGAAAAAAGCCATCAGCGCCGTGACAAAGTCGGCGTAGGCGAGCTTCCAGGCGCCGCCGTGATCGCCGCCAGCCACCACCTTCTTGCGCTTGATGACTATCGGGCGGGTGGAATCGTCGCTCATCCGGGCATCCTATGGCACTGGGGCAGGATCATCTGCCGCGACGCGCCTTGAGTTCATCCTCAAGTTCGGTAAACGACGGACGGGCATGTGAATCGAGGGTTTTACGGCCAAATTCGACCGCTACCTGGGGAGCATAACCGGACATTGAAGCGAGCAGAACCTGCTTGATGCACTTGAACACAGTCCCTCCTTCATGCGCCTTCTGCGACATCAGCGTCGCCAGCGGCCCGATAAAACCATAAGAAATCAGCACGCCGAGAAAAGTGCCGACCAGCGCCCCGCCAATCATCTTGCCCAGGATCGGCGGCGGCTCGCCGACCGACCCCATGACATTGACCACGCCCATGACGGCCACGACGATACCGAAAGCTGGCAGGGCATCCGCCAGCTTGGCCATGGCGTGACCGGGTTCGGCGGCTTCGTGGTGATGCGTTTCCAGCTCGACATCCATGAGGCTTTCGATCTCGACCGTATTGAGGTTGCCGCCAACCATCATGCGCAGGTAATCGGTCATGAACTCGATGACATGATGATCGCCAACGATTTCCGGGTATTTGCTGAACAGCGGGCTGGTTTGGGGGTTGTCGACATCACTTTCAATCGACATCAAGCCTTCCTTGCGCACCTTGGTCAAAATTTCATAGAGGAGCGCCAGCACATCGACGTAGTAAGCCGTATTGAATTTCGACCTTTTGAGCGCCTGTAGCGTTGCGCGAAAACTGGCCTTGATGACGCGAATATCGTTGGAGCCGACAAAACTGCCAATGGTCAGGCCGATGATCGCCAGGTATTCCGCCGGAACCCAAAGCGCCAACAGGCTGCCGTGGATGGCGTAGGTGCCAACCGAGGCGGCCAGAACGATGATGTAACCAATAAGAAGAAACATTGAAGCCCCCGCGGACATCGGCAAACGGCCAACGCTGATGTGCTTGTTTTTTATCGTTCGGTATTGTAGCCACAGGCATTGCCCCTGTGCAAAAGAAGGCGCTCAATAGATCCGCTCTGAAGCCGTTTCATGCTGCGGTGCTACACTGTTTGCCTCTTTTCTGCATTGATCCCGGTGATTAACTACTGCCCCCGCTGCGCCGCCAGCGTCTCTTTCATCATCCCGCCAGGCGACAACCTGCCGCGGCACGTCTGTCCGGCCTGCGGCTATATTCAATATCAAAACCCGCGTCTGGTCGTCGGTTGCGTGGTCGAGCACGAAGAACGGATTTTGCTCTGCCAACGCGCCATCGAACCGCGCAAAGGCTTCTGGACGCTGCCCGCCGGGTTCATGGAAAACGGCGAAAGCACTGCTGCCGCAGCCATCCGCGAAACTCTCGAAGAAGCCGGGGCGCGCATCATCATCGACGCCCCGTTCGCCATGATCAACGTCACGCCGATCAATCAGGTACACCTGTTCTACCGTGGCCGACTGGCCGAACCGGGCTATTCAGCCGGAGAGGAGAGTCTCGCCGTGGCGCTGTTCGCGCCAGCGGACATTCCCTGGCCGGAAATCTCCTTCGGCAGCGTCAGCCTGTGTCTTGAGCGCTATCTGGCCGACCGGCGGCAAGGCCATTACGCCTTCCACGAGGCCGAACTGACCACGCTCGTCGATCCAGTCAGTCGGTCGGGCTGAAATGCACCGGCAACCGGGTTCGCCACGGTCGATGCGGCATCCCCGCCGGTAACGGCGCCGTCCGGACAGCCCGGTTGATCAACGCCAGCGCCGCCTGATCGAGCACGGCGTAACCGCTGCCCTGTTCCACCACAACCAGCGGGACTGCTGCCACGGGATCGGCGATGATCGCAATCTCAACCACACCCGCGAGCCTTTGGCTTCGCGCCGCCTCCGGATAAGCTGGCAAGCCGCGCAGCGCGCGCGCCAGGGCGAGGCGATAGAGGGTCAGACTTTCCGCATCCAGTTCGTCCGCCGACTCATTGATCGTTTGCGCCTTGCTGGCGGCCAATTGATGTTCCGGCGGCGGCAAACGCCTGCCTCCGGACACTGGCGTCGCCACCGTCGCGGATGACGCATCAGAACGAACCAGCCGTTCAGTCCTGGCGGATTCGCCAACCGCCGCCAATGCAGGTGGTCGCAACACTGCTTGCAGATTTCTCCCCTCGCCGCGCAATCCAGTCTGAATGTTCGGCCAGGGCGAAGGGAGTAGCAGGACGCCATGCAACAGCAAGGATAGCAACAAAGCTCTCACCAGCCCGGCTGGCAGCCGTTTCCACCAAATAAACAGCCCCCGGACGCCAACGGCGAGCGGGGGCTGTGTCACGCCTTGCGGCATGGCGGCAAGCCAACTATTTTCCGGGATTACGCGCCGCCTCGTCCATCTTGCCCATATAAA
>JAITWU010000349.1 GCA_031285115.1 Azonexus sp.
GTCTGGCTGACACGATGATGGCCCGGATCGAGGCGGCGCTGGAAAATTCGGGGGCGGATGTCGATTTTGAACTGGCGGCGGGCGGCGTGCTGGAAATTGAATTTGCCGATGGCGGCAAGATCATCGTCAACCGTCACGGCGTCGCGCAGGAAATCTGGATCGCCGCCCGCGCGGGCGGCTTTCACTTCCGCTGGGATGGTCAGGCTTGGCGCGATACCCGCGATGGCGGCGAACTGCTCGCCAAACTCTCCGAACTTGTCAGCCAGCAGGCGGGCGAGCCGGTCAATCTGCGCTGATCAATCGCTCGGCGGCAGGTTCAGGTTGGCGGGCGGCAGCGCCGCCGTTGCGTCTTCCTCGACCGGAATCTTGCCCAGGTTCTCGCTGTAAACGTAATTGCGCTCGCGTCCCTCGCCGAAGGCGGTGAGGCCGTCCGGCTGGGTTGGCAGTTGCGCCGGAATATCCTTGAGCGCCCGCTGCATGTAGCCGATCCAGATGGGCAGCGCCGCCGTGCCGCCGGTTTCGCCGCTGCCGAGCTTGCGTGGCTGATCAAAGCCGATCCAGGCGCAACCGGCGACAGTCATTTGATAACCGCAGAACCAGGCGTCGACGTACTCGTTGGTGGTGCCGGTTTTACCGGCCAGATCCTGGCGCTTCAAGGTGACTGAGGCGCGGGCGGCGGTGCCGTAAATGGTGACGTCGCGCAGCATCATGTCCATCAGGAAGGCATTGCGCGGGTCGATCGCGCGCAAGCTCTCGTCGCCAGCGCGAATGCTGGCGGCCTGGGCGAGCAATTGACCGTTTTCATCACGGATCTGGCGCACGATGTAAGGGTTGAGTTTGAAACCGCCGTTGGCGAACACGGCGTAAGCCGAAACCATCTGCCACGGCGTTACCGACCCCGCGCCGAGGGCCATCGTCAGGTAGGGCGGATGGCGTTCGGCGTCAAAACCGAAGCGGCTGGCGTAATCCTGGGCGTAGTGCGGGTCGATCGACTGCAAGATGCGTACCGAGACGAGATTTTTCGACTTGGCGAGCGCCGTGCGCATCTTCATCGGCCCTTCATATTTGCCGTCGTAATTGCGCGGCTGCCAGGCTTGCGAGCCGGTTTCACTGGCGGGCACGATGAGCGGGCTGTCGTCGATGATGCTGCCGGGGCCGTAACCTTTTTCCAGCGCCGCCGAGTAGATGAAGGGCTTGAAACTCGACCCCGGCTGCCGCCAGGCTTGCGTCACATGGTTGAATTTGTTGCGGTTGAAGTCAAAGCCGCCGACCAGCGCGCGAATCGCGCCATCCTGCGGCGACAGCGCGACAAAGGCCGATTCGACTTCGGGCAACTGAGTGATCTGCCAGTTGCCCTTGTCGTCCTTCTGCAACCGGATCACCGCGCCGCGCCGCAGGCGCTTGTTGGGCGGGGCCTTGCCGTCGAGCATCTTGGCTGCGAATTTGAGCGTATCGCCCGTCAGCGTCACCATTTCGCCGCCCTTGCGATAGACCTTCACCTCGCTGGCGCTGGCTGACAACACCAGCGCCGGAACGAGATCGTCGGCATCGTGAATATCCTGTAGCGCCTCGTCGAGGGCTTCGTCCTGATCGCCCTTCAACTCATCCATATTGAGGAAGGATTCAGCGCCACGGTAGCCGTGGCGGCGGTCGTAATCCATCACGCCCTTCCGCAGCGCGTTGTAAGCCGCCTCCTGCTCGCTTTTGATGAGGGTCGTGTAGACCTTCATGCCGCGCGAGTAGACGTCATCCGGGAATTGCTCGGCGGCCAGTTGCCGCGCCATTTCGGCGGCGTATTCGGCGTGGACGTCAAATTCCGCCAATTCGCGCTTGATGACCAGCGGCTCATCGAGCGCGGCCTGATGTTGTTCCGGCGTGATCTTGCCAAGCCCAAGCAACCGCCGCAGCACGTATTGTTGACGTTGCCGGGCGCGGTTTGGATTGACGACCGGATTGTAGAGCGAGGGCGCTTTCGGCAGCCCCGCCAGCATCGACGCTTCGGCGATGGTGATGTCTTTCAGGGGTTTGCCGAAATAAATCTGGGCGGCGGCGGCGAAGCCGTAGGCGCGCTGGCCGAGATAAATCTGGTTGATGTACAGCTCAAAAATCTGGTCTTTGGAAAGATTGCTTTCAATCTTGAACGACAGCAAGGCTTCATAGAGTTTGCGCGTCAAGGTTTTTTCGCTGGTCAGGAAAAAATTGCGGGCGACCTGCTGGGTGATGGTCGACGCGCCCTGGCGCAAGCCGCCGCCGAGGATATTGGCGCTGGCGGCGCGCAGGATGCCGAGATAGTCGATGCCGCCGTGCTGATAGAAACGGTCATCTTCGGCGGCCAGAATGGCGTCTTTCATGACCTGCGGCACATCGTCAAACCTGACCACGGCGCGGCGCTCCTCGCCGAATTCGCCGATCAGGTAGCCGTCGGCGGTGTAGACCCGCAGCGGAATCTTGGGCCGGTAGTCGGTCAGGACTTCCAGCGACGGCAATTTCGGGTAGGCCAGAACGACAATGATCAGGGCGACGGCCACGCCAATCGCCAGCAGACCGAGAACGACAGCAAGCGGGTAGAGAAACAGGCGCAAGGCCAGAGGCAGGGAGCGCAAGATGAAAGACCGGACAAAATGGAGTGGCGCGAATTATACGCTGGAGCTTTTGGCATCCATAAAAATGCTTTACACGCCTGATAGTTGTTGCTAGCATCTAAAGTGAATTATTGGTTATTTTCATAAACCTGTATTTTTTAAGGACTTTTTGGGGGATTGGGTGGGTATTGATATCTCCGCTTTGTTTAATCCCAAGGCGCGCCCCTTGCTCGGACTGGACATCAGTTCCTCTGCCGTCAAGATGGTGGAGTTGGCGGCCAACGGAAAGAATGGCTATCGCGTCGAGCGTTACGCCATTGAGGCGTTGCCGAAAGACGCGGTGTCAGACGGCAATATTGTCAATCTCGAAGGCGTCGTCGAGTGCGTGCAGCGGGCCTGGAAGCGTCTGGGCACCTCGACGCGTAATGTCGCCATGGCGCTGCCGGGGTCGGCGGTGATTACCAAGAAAATCATCCTGCCGGCCGGTTTGCGCGACGATGAGCTTGAAGTCCAGATCGAAACCGAGGCCAACCAGTACATTCCTTTCGCCATTGACGAAGTCAATCTCGACTATCAGGTGATCGGGCCAGCGCCATCGCTGCCTGACGAAGTCGAGGTGCTGATTGCCGCCTCCAAAAAAGAGCGGGTCGAAGACCGCGTTGCCGTTGCTGACGCCGCCGGTCTAAAAGCGGCGGTAGTCGACGTCGAGGCGCTGGCGACGCTGGCGGCCTATGAGCTGATCGAGCGTCAGTTGCCAAACGCCGGGAAAGATCTGGTGGTCGCCCTGATCAAGGCCGGCGCCAATGTCATGGAATTGATCGTGATCCGCAACGGTCAGCAGGTTTATACCCGTGAGCAGGCTTTTGGCGGCGCCCAGTTGACGCAGGATATTTCCCGCCACTATGGCATGAACTATGAAGACGCCGAAGCGGCCAAGCGTTCCGGCAACCTGCCGGAGGGTTACGAAAGCGAGCTGCTCAATCCCTTTACGGAGAATCTGGCCCTGGAAGTTTCGCGGGCCTTGCAGTTCTTTTTCACCTCGACGCAATTCAATCATGTCGACCATATCGTCCTGGCTGGCGGTTGCGCGGTCATTCCAGGCATCGACCAGGTTGTTGCGACGCGCACCCAGGTCAATACCCTGATTGCCAATCCCTTTGCCAACATGGCCCT
>JAITWU010000205.1 GCA_031285115.1 Azonexus sp.
CCGCAGACCATCGCGGACATCTGTCGGGAAATCAAGGCGGTGGCTGATCTGGGCGTGGAAATCGGCGTCGTCATCGGCGGCGGCAACATCTTTCGCGGCATGGCCGGGACGGCGACCGGGATGGATCGCGCCACCGCCGATTACATGGGGATGCTGGCGACGGTGATGAACGCCATGGCCTTGTCGGACGCGATGCGCCAATGCGGGCTGAACGCCCGCGTGCAATCGGCCCTCAATATCGAGCAGGTGATCGAGCCGTACATTCGCGGCAAGGCCATCCGCTATCTCGAAGAAGGCAAGATCGTCATTTTTGGCGCGGGCACGGGCAATCCCTTCTTCACCACCGACACTGCGGCGGCCTTGCGCGGTTCGGAAATCGGCGCCGAAATCGTCTTGAAGGCGACCAAGGTCGACGGCATTTACAGCGCCGACCCGAAAAAAGACGCGACCGCCACCCGCTACGACAAAATCCATTTCAACGAAGCGATCTCGAAAAATCTGGCGGTCATGGACGCCACCGCCTTCGCGCTGTGCCGCGACCAGAAACTGCCGATCAACGTCTTTTCGATCTTCAAAACCGGCGCCTTGAAGCGCGTCGTCTGTGGTGAAGACGAAGGCACGCTGGTCTATTGCTGAGGAAGACAAAAATGATTGCCGAAATCAAAAAAAATGCCGAGCAGAAGATGCAGAAATCGCTCGAAGCCTTGAAGACTGACCTCCTCAAAGTCCGCACGGGGCGCGCCCATACCGGCTTGCTCGATCATGTCCAGGTCGATTATTACGGCTCCCCGGTGCCGGTCAATCAGGTCGCCAACATCACCCTGGTCGATGCCCGCACCCTGGGCGTGCAGCCGTGGGAAAAGAACATGGTCGGCAAGGTCGAAAAAGCCATCCGCGATTCCGACCTTGGCCTCAACCCGGCGACGCAGGGCGAATTGATCCGTGTGCCGATGCCCGCCCTGACCGAAGAGCGCCGCCGCGAGATGACCAAAATCGTCCGCCACGAAGGCGAGGGCGCCAAAGTCGCCGTCCGCAACCTGCGCCGCGACGCCATCGCGCATTTGAAGGAGGCGCTGAAAAAAGGCGAAATCCCTGAGGATGACGAACATCGCGCCCAGGATGACATGCAAAAACTGACCGACAAATTCATCGCCGAAGTCGACAAAATGCTCGCCCAGAAAGAGGCCGAGCTGATGCAGGTTTAGTCAGCCGTTTTGGGCTGATTTTGATTTTGAGTTGACGCCTGGTCACATGGCGATTTTTTCCAGTTCGACGCGACAGCTTCCCGCAACGGCAGCCATGCCCGGTCATGTCGCCGTCATCATGGATGGCAACGGGCGCTGGGCGAAAAAACGGTTTTTGCCGCGCGTCGCCGGTCATGTCAAAGGCGTTGAACTGGTGCGCGAAATGGTTCGCGCCTGCATCGAACGGGGCATCGGCCATCTGACCCTGTTTGCCTTTTCTTCCGAAAACTGGCGGCGGCCGCCCGATGAAGTCAGCCTCCTGATGCAACTGTTCGTCAAGGCGCTGGAGCAGGAAGTCGAAAAACTCCGGCGCAACGGCGTGCGCCTGCGCGTGATCGGCGACCTTTCGCGGTTTGAAACGCACTTGCAGGAACTGATCCGCCGCGCCGAAGAAAAAACCGCCGCCAACGACCGCCTGGCGCTGACCATCGCCGCCAACTACGGTGGCCGCTGGGACATCATGCAGGCCGCCAACCGTCTGGCCGAGGCGGCTCCCGAGCGCGGCGGAAAGTGGACCGAGGCCGATCTTGACCCCTTCCTCGCCATGAATTTCGCGCCGGAACCCGATCTTTTCATCCGTACCGGCGGCGAGGAGCGGATCAGCAATTTTCTCCTCTGGCAACTGGCCTACACCGAGTTGTATTTCACGCCGACCCTGTGGCCGGATTTCACGGCGACCGAGTTTGACAAGGCCATCCTCTCCTTTCAGCAGCGCGAGCGGCGTTTTGGCCGCACCAGCGAGCAGTTGACGGAACAACCCAATGCTTAAAACACGGATCATCACCGCCCTGGTGTTGATCGCCTTCTTGCTGCCCAGCCTGCTGTGGCTGCCGCCAACCCTCTGGGCCTTGCTGATGGCCCTGCTCGCTGGCGTCGCAGCTTGGGAATGGGGGCGCTTGATGGCTTGGCAGGGCAGGGCGGGCGTCGCTCTCGGCGTGTTGACGGCGCTTGTCTGCGCTGCCTTGACCTTCCTTGATCCGGCGGCGGTCGGCGCTGACGGGTTCATGCCGGGTTCGCTCTGGGTCAAGGTTTTATATCTTTCATCGGCGGCTTTCTGGTGCTTGCTGATTCCTTTCTGGCTGCGTCACAAATGGGCGCTCAACGGCGTCGGTGGCCTGTTGGTCGGGGCCGTGGTTTTGTTGCCGACCTGGCTCGCCATCGTCCAGTTGCGGGCGCTTGGGCCGGGGGTGCTGCTCGCTGTTTTCGCCCTGGTCTGGATCGCCGACATCGCCGCCTATGCCGCCGGTCGACTGTTTGGCAAAAACAAGCTGGCCCCCTCGATCAGCCCCGGCAAAACGCGCGAAGGCGCTTATGGCGCGGCGGTCGGCGTGTTGGTTTACGGCCTGCTGGTCGGTCATTTCTTCTTTTCGTCGCTGATGCCGCTGCCGTGGTGGATTGTCGTCCTGCTCGCGGCGACCGCCGCCAGCATCGTCGGCGATCTGTTCGAGTCGCTTTTGAAACGCAAGGCTGGCCTCAAGGACAGCAGCAATGTTCTGCCCGGCCACGGCGGCGTGCTCGACCGTATCGACAGCCTGACGTCGACCCTGCCGCTGGTTGCCGCCCTGTGGCTGTTCTGCCTGCGGGGCGCGGCGTGAGTTTGGCAAACGGCAGGCAAAACATCACCGTTCTCGGCTCGACCGGCTCGATTGGCGTCAGCACGCTCGATGTCATTCGCCGCCATCCTGATCGTTACCGCGTCTACGCCCTGTGCGCGCATAGCCAGATTGATAAATTGTTTGCCCAATGCCGCGAATTTCAACCGGCTTTTGCCGTTGTCCGCGATCAGTCGCTGGCGACTGACCTGGCCGGGCGCTGCCGGGCGGCGGGCTTGTCCACGGAGGTCAGGAGCGGCGTCGCGGCGCTGGTCGAACTTGCCGCCGCGCCGGAAGTGGACGCCGTGATGGCCGCCATCGTCGGCGCTGCCGGTCTGGAGCCGACGCTGGCGGCGGCTGTGGCAGGCAAGAAGGTGCTGCTGGCCAACAAGGAGGCGCTGGTCATGGCGGGCGAACTGTTCATGCAGGCGGTGCGCCAACATGGGGCGACGCTGTTGCCGGTCGATAGCGAGCACAACGCCATTTTTCAGTCGCTGCCCGCCGATTTCGCGCGCGGGCTGGATGCCTGCGGCGTCCGCCGCATTTTGCTGACGGCTTCCGGTGGGCCGTTCCGCAATATGCCGCTCTCTGATTTTGCGCAGGTGACGCCGGAACAGGCTTGCGCCCACCCGAACTGGGTCATGGGCCGCAAAATCTCCGTCGATTCGGCGACCATGATGAACAAGGGGCTGGAAGTCATCGAAGCGCGCTGGCTGTTCGCCGCCGCGCCGGAACAGATCGAGGTCGTCGTGCACCCGCAAAGCGTCATGCACTCCGCCGTGCAGTACAAGGATGGCTCGGTGCTGGCGCAACTGGGCAAGCCCGATATGCGCACGCCGATTGCCTACGCCCTGGCCTGGCCGGAGCGCATCGACGCCGGGGTCGAGCCGCTCGACCTGTTCGCCGTTGGCCGCCTTGATTTCGCGCCGCCCGATTTGCAGCGTTTTCGCTGCCTGCAACTGGCTTACGATGTGCTGCATAGCGGCGGCACGGCCCCGGCCATTCTGAACGCCGCCAACGAAGTCGCGGTGGCTGCTTTTCTCGACCGGCAACTGCCCTTTACCGGCATTGCCCAACTCAATGAGGCGGTGCTGCACAGCGTGCCAGCCGGTCCCGAGGGCAGCCTCGCCGATGTGCTGGCGGCGGATGCGGCGGCCCGCCGTTGCGCGGAAAAAATGATTCAGGAGCGGCGTTTCCCGTGAGCGATCTGCCTTTCTATCTGGCCGCTGTTGCGCTGCTCCTGGGCGTTTTGATCATCGTCCATGAATATGGTCACTACCTCGTCGCCCGCTGGTGCGGCGTCAAGGTGCTGCGTTTTTCCATCGGCTTTGGCCGCATCCTCTGGCGAAAACGTTTGGGGCGCGATGGCACGGAATGGGCGATCAGCGCTTTTCCGCTCGGCGGTTACGTCAAGATGCTCGATGAGCGCGAAGGCGAAGTGGCGCCAGCGGAAGCGCACCGGGCGTTCAACCGGCAACCGGTGGGGCGGCGCAGCCTGATTGTCGCCGCTGGCCCGGCGGCCAATTTGCTGCTCGCCGTTCTCCTTTATTGGGGCGTTTTCATGCACGGCAGCAATGAGTTGCTGCCCATTCTCGGCGCGCCGCCCGACGGTACGCCCGCCGCGGCGGCGGGGATCGTCAATGGCGAAGAAGTGCGCCGCGTCGATGGTCAAACCGTGGCGACCTGGGACGATCTGCGCTGGTTGCTGCTGCAAGCCGCCACCCGGCAAGAAAGCGTCGAACTGGAGGTGATCAACGAGCGCCACGAAATCGCCATGCGCCGCCTGTCGCTCGCAGCGGCGGGCGAAGAGGGCTGGCAGGGCGATGCGCTGGAGCGCCTCGGCATCGCTTTTTTCCGCCCGCAACTGCCTGCCGTCATTGGCCGCGTCTTTGATGGCGGCCCGGCGGCCCGCGCCGGTCTGCTCCCCGGCGATCATGTCGTGGCCCTCGATGGTCAGCCGATTGCCTTGTGGCATGAACTGGTGCTGCATATTCGCGGGGCTGCCGGGCAGCCCATGCGCGTCGAGTTTGAACGCAACGGCCAAACCATGAGCAGTGAAGTCGTGCCGGAAACCGCCAGCGAGAAGGGTTTGCCGGTCGGCAAAATCGGCGTCGCCGTCGCCGAAGGCGAGGGCGGGCAGCGCGACATCCGCGCTTTTGTCCGCTACGGCTTCTGGCCCGCCGGGCAAAAAGCGCTCAAAGAAACCTGGGAAAAATCAATCTTCAGCCTCGTCATGCTTGGCCGCATGTTGACCGGCGAAGTTTCCTGGCGAACCCTCTCCGGCCCCGTCACCATCGCCGACTACGCCGGGCAGTCAGCGAAGCTCGGCCCCGATTACTACATCCGCTTCATGGCCCTGGTCAGCATCAGTCTGGGCATTCTCAATCTGCTGCCCATCCCGGTGCTTGATGGCGGGCATTTGATGTATCATGCGCTCGAAGTCGTCAGACGCAAGCCGCTCTCTGAGCGAGCTTTGGGGATTTCCCAGCAGATCGGGATTTCCATCCTGTTCGTCGTGATGGCTTTCGCTTTTTTCAACGACTTGAATCGCCTGTTTTCGGGCTGAATAATGAAACGATCCCTGCTATCTGTTTTGCTTGCCAGCCTCTTCGCCGCTCCGGCGATGGCCTTTCAACCCTTTACCGTCAAGGACATCCGCGTCGAAGGCATCCAGCGCACGGAAGCTGGCACGGTTTTCAGCTATCTGCCAGTCAAGGTCGGCGAGACCTTGACTTCGGAAAAATCGACCCAGGCGATCAAGGCCCTGTTCGCCACCGGCTTTTTCAAGGATGTCCGCATTGATGTCGAAAACGACGTGATGGTCGTCGTCGTTCAGGAACGACCGGCGATTGCCAAGATCGACTTCGTCGGCTTGAAGGAATTCGATAAAGACACCATCGTCAAGGCATTGAAGGATACCGGCATCGGCGAAGGGCGCATTTTCGACCGGGCGCTGCTCGATAAAGCCGAACAGGAATTGAAGCGGCAATACCTGTCGCGCGGCAAATACGCCGCCAAAATCACGACGACGGTGACGCCACTCGAACGCAACCGGGTCGGCATCAACTTCAATATCGAAGAAGGCGAAGCAGCCAAGATCAAACAGATCAATATCGTCGGCAACAAAAATTTTGATGAAAAAGAATTGCTCGGTCTGTTTGAATTGCGCACGCCGGGTTGGCTGACCTGGTACACCAAAAATGACCAGTATTCCCGCCAGAAACTTGCCGCCGACCTCGAAAAACTGCGTTCCTTCTACATGAATCAGGGCTATCTGGAATTCAATGTCGAATCGACCCAGGTTTCCATTTCGCCGGACAAACAGGATGTCTATATCACGCTCAACCTCAGCGAAGGCGAACGCTTCCTGGTCTCCTCGGTCAAGCTGGCCGGTGATTTCTCGGTGCCTGAAGAGGAACTGAGAACACTGGTGACTGTGAGGCCGGGCGATATTTTCTCCCGCGAGCGTTTGAACGATTCGACCAAGGCGATCACCGATCGTCTCGGCAAGGAAGGTTACGCTTTTGCCAATGTGAACGCGGCGCCCGAGATCGACAAAGACAAACATCAGGTGATGTTTACCATTTTCATTGATCCGGGCAAGCGGGTTTATGTCCGGCGCATCAATATCTCCGGCAACACCCGCTCCCGCGACGAAGTGATCCGCCGCGAAGTGCGCCAGATGGAAGGCGGCTGGTACGACGCCGAGCGCATCACCAATTCCAAGGAACGCATCGACCGGCTCGGCTATTTCACCGATGTGACCGTCGAAACCCCTGCCGTGCCGGGGACTGCCGATCAGGTCGACGTCAATCTCGGCGTTACCGAAAGGCCGACCGGCAACCTGATGCTCGGTGTCGGCACATCGAGCACCGACAAGCTGATTTTGTCCGGCGCCATTTCCCAGAACAACTTCATGGGCAGCGGCAACAATGTCGGCATCCAGGTGAATACGGCCAAATCGCAGTCAACCATCGTACTGTCCTACACCAACCCTTATTTCACCATCGACGGCGTCAGCCAGGGTTTTGACCTCTATCACCGGACAATCGACACCAGCAGTACCTCACTGGCTTACTACAAATCGGCGTCAAATGGCGGCGGCGTGCGCTTTGGTTTCCCGATTGGCGAAAAAGAGTCGTTCGGCATCGGGCTGGGCATTGATCAGACCTCCATTTCCGTCGATAACACCAGCCCGACCCGTTACGTTGATTTTGTTCGCGGCGACCCGAGTCTCGATTTTACCGGCCACAGTTCGAGGAGCGACCTGACTTTGCCGCTGACGCTCTCTTGGGCGAGCGACAGCAAGGACAGCTATTTTTTCCCGACCAAGGGCGTTTTTCAGAGAGCCGGGGTCGAAATTGCCATGCCCGGCGGTGATTTGACATATTACCGCGCGACCTACCAGTTGCAGCGTTTCTTCCCGCTGAGCAAGCGTTTTACCCTGATGTTGAACGGTGAACTGGGTTACGCCGACGGCTATGGTAAAAGCAGCGAATTGCCGTTCTACAAAAATTTCTATGCTGGCGGCGTCGGTTCGGTGCGTGGTTACAAAGCATCCAGCCTTGGCCCGGTCGATATGGTTTCTCTCGACAGTTACAATGACCGCTTGGGCGGCACCAAGCGCGTCGTCGGCAATGCCGAACTGCTGTGGGCGCTGCCGGGGATGGAAAAGAATTTCCGCATGGGTATCTTCGTCGATGCCGGTCAGGTTTATGGCAAGGACGCGACCGGCAAGCAACAGAATGTCGATCTCGGCCAGTTGCGCTATTCGACCGGCGTGTCGGCTTCGTGGATTTCACCGATCGGCCCGCTCAAATTCAGCCTCGGTATGCCGCTCAATAAAAAACCGGGGGATGAAACCGAGACCTTCCAGTTCCAGTTGGGCACCACTTTTTGACGCAGGAGTATCATCTTGAAAGCTAAGTTTGTCGTTGCCGGATTGCTGTCTGTCTTGTTTTTGAGTGGCGCGGTCGCCGCTGACTTGAAGGTTGGTTACGTCAATACCCAACGCATTTTCCGTGATGCGCCGATTGCCGTGAAGGCTGCGAAGCGGCTCGAAGCCGAGTTTGCCAAGCGCGATCAGGACTTGCAGCAGATGCGAAAGAAATTGGTGGACTTGCAGCAAAATCTGGAGAAAAACTCTGTCACGATGTCGGAAAACGACCGCCGCACCAAGGAGCGGGAGTTTAGCGAGTTGTCGCGCGATTTTCAGCGTAGCGAGCGGGCTTTCCGTGAAGACCTCAATCTGCGCCAGAACGATGAGAACGCCGCCGTCATCGAAAAAGCCAACAAGGCCATCAAGCAGATTGCCGAGAGCGACAAGTTCGACCTCATTTTGCAGGATGTGGTCTGGGTCAGTCCCCGCCTGGATATTACCGACCAGGTCATCAAAGCCCTCGCTGAAGGCAAGTAATGCCTGATTCGGCGGGTGTGGTTTTCTCGCTGACCGACATCGCCGCCCGCCTGGGCGGCGATGTGCTTGGCGACGGGCAAACGCGCATTCGTCAGGTTGCTTCGCTGGC
>JAITWU010000012.1 GCA_031285115.1 Azonexus sp.
CGGGCCAGCATGGTTTTTCCGGAGCCGGGAGGGCCGATCATCAGCAGGTTATGGCCGCCCGCAGCCGCCACTTCGAGCACGCGCTTGGCCGTCTCCTGGCCCTTGATGTCGGCGAGGTCGGGCAGGTCGCGCGGCGCGGCGCGGATGCCGGCTTCGGGGCGCGACAGCACCTGCGCACCACGGAAATGATTGGCGATGGCGATGAGGCTGCGCGGCGCCAGAATGTCGAAATCCTTGCCGGCCCACGCCGCCTCGGAGCCGCAGGCGAACGGGCAGATCAGGCCCTTTCCTTCGGCATTGGCGCCGATCGCCGCCGGCAAGGCGCCGGCAACCGCGGCAATCGTGCCGTCGAGCGACAATTCGCCAAGCACGACATAGCCGGCCAGCGCATCGCCCGGAATGGCGCCAAGCGCCGCCATCAGCCCGAGCGCGATCGGCAGGTCGTAATGGCTGCCTTCCTTGGGAAGGTCGGCAGGCGCCAGATTGATCGTAACTTTCTTCGACGGCATCGACAGTCCGGAGGCATGAAGCGCCGCCTGCACCCGCTCGCGGCTTTCGGCCACCGCCTTGTCGGGCAGGCCGACAATATGCATGCCGACCTTGCCGGGCGCGATCATCACCTGCACTTCGACCGGCACGGCCTCGATTCCCTGGAAAGCGACCGTGCGAACCCGCGCCACCATATTCCCAAACCCCGGACTTTGTTTCGCCCCTGCGAACCGCGAAAACACGCGTTTGCCGGAGACAATCACAGTTTCCCGATCAGATCAAGAACATTTCAGGAACAAACGACCGCTTAAGTTGAACGCGACTGCCGTGTCGCAGACGCACCCGGACGGGTTCGGCCGCATGTGGGATTGATGGTCTATTGACCGGTTCTCTGAGCGAGCATCATTTTCAGCTTCCGTTTCCGGTCCTCCGTTATGTGGCGCCAGTGGATGCCGGAAAGGGCTGCGTCCATCCCCCATAGCGCGTTCAAGGTGATATTCCGACCGAACTGAAACCTGAGCCGCGCATAGGCTTCAACCGCGCCCATGGCGCGCAGTTCGTCCGCGTTCGACACGCCGATCTCGGCCAGACAGGCGGCCGTGTAACGGCCCAGATTGGGCAAGTTTTCAATGGTCTGGGACATCCGGCTTCGTGTTCGTAATTGCTCACCCCCCCCTTTTTGAAGGGGGTTGCGGTATTGGGGGAAATATGAGTCAACGTATGAATGCCTCTGCTTCCTGATTTGCTTTTGCTGGACCATGCCTCGAAGGACGCGCTGTTGCGTGAGCAGGGGGCCGTCATTGCCCGGCAAGCCGAGCAGATTGCGCAGTTGATCGAGCGGGTTGCCGAACTTGAAGGTCGGCTTTCGCAGCCGCCGAAGACGCCAGGGAACTCCAGCCTGCCGCCGTCGACCGGCCGCAAGCCCTCGCAAAGCGCCGTCGGCAAGGACGAGACACGGCGGCGCAAGAAGGGCCGTTCCGGCAGCTTTCGCGAGTTGTGTGCCAATCCGAGCCGGACTGTCGATCTTCGGATCGATTGTTGCCCGCATTGCCGAAGCGATCTGTCGCAAGCGCCGCAACGGCTCTGTGAAGCCTATGATCATATTGACATTCCACCCGTTGTTCCGGTGGTGACGCGCATTCATCTGCATGGCGGCGATTGTCCTGGATGCGGCAAGCAGTTCAAGGCCGCCCCGCCCGCCGGCATGGCGTCTGGCTCGCCATTTGGCGAAAACCTGCGCGCGCTCGTGAGTTATCTGCGCCATACGCAAGGGATTGGCTTCGAGCGGCTAAGACGACTGTTGGACGACCTGTTTGGGCTGGCCATCAGCGAGGGCGCCCTGATCAATATGACGAAGGCAGCCGCCGATCCTTTCGCCGCCCAGGTCGAGCACATCCGCGAACGCCTTCTGGGGCACGATGTTATAGCCAGCGACGAAACAGGCATGCGGGTGGGCAAGCGCAATTTCTGGTTCTGGGTGTTCCATCATCACGACAGCGCCGTCTTTCGGGCCGACCCGAGCCGGGCCAAGCGCGTTCCCGAAGCATTTCTGGCCGGCCATCGGCCACAATTCTGGCTCTCCGATCGCTATGGCGCACAAAAGGGTTTTGCCGCCAAAGGCCATCAATTCTGCCTCGCCCATCTTATCCGCGACGCCCAATATGCTGTGGATGCCGGCGATAGCTGTTTTGCCCCCGGCTTGATCGCCCTCTTCAAGCGCGCCTGCCGCATCGGACGAAAACGACAGCAGCTCAGCGATCGGGAACTGCGCTTTTATCACCGTAAATACGTCAAGAAACTCAGTGAACTCCTGAGGCTCAAACCAAGCCATGCCGAGGGCTGTGCCCTCCAGAAGACCATCGCAAAAATCCGCGCAAACCTGTTCCTGTTCCTCCTCAGCCGCGCGCTCGACGCCACAAACAACGGCTCCGAACGCGCCTTACGCCCATGCGTGACATTCCGCAAAATCACAAATGGCTTCCGGACCTCATGGCGCGCGCGTTTCTATGCTGATGTCAGATCCGTCATCGAAACCGCTCGAAGAAGGGCTATCCCAATCCTTCAAGCCATTCGAATGACACTCAATGCTCAACATCTCCAAATATCATGAAAAAAGGGCGGGTGAGCAATTACATTCCATGAAAAGCCGGACCCTCTACAGTCCGAGCGCGGCGCGCAAGTCCTCGGCGCTATCGACGACCACGGCGCCGGGCGGTCCTTTCATGGGCGCCTCCGGCCAGAAGATCGTTTTCATGCCCGCCGCCAGCCCCGCCATCGCGCCTGGCCAGCTGTCGTCGACCGCCACGGCATTCCCGGGGTCGACATCGGCCAGATAGGCGGCGCGCAGGAACGGCTCGGCGTGCGGCTTGCCTTCACGCACATCGTTGCGGCTGACCGTCTTCATGCCGGGATAAAAGAGGCCGACGGCGCGCAGATTGGCGTCGACGATCATCCGGTCGGAATTGGAGACGACCGCCTGCTGAACGCCGAGCGCCCGCAAAGCGTTGAAGACTTCGATCGCGCCGGGACGCGGCCGCAGACCCTCGACCAGCGGCAGGTAATGCTCGTATTTGCGCATGATCCAGTCGTCGAAAGGAATATCGAGCCCGAACTCGTTGCGCATCATTTCGTAGATCGGCCTGGCGGCAACGCCGAGCACGCGCTGATGCAGGTCGCCCGGAGGCGCGAGGCCGGCACTGCGCATCGCGGCCATCAGCGCGGCCTCGTGCAGCGGCTCACTGTCGACCAGCGTGCCGTCCATGTCCCAGAAAACCGCT
>JAITWU010000038.1 GCA_031285115.1 Azonexus sp.
GCCAAAGTCGTCATCGTCGCCTGTATGCGTAAATTGCTCACCATCATGAATGCCATGATCAAAAATAACACCCCATGGGAAATAAAAAATGCTTGCGCTTGAACACGGTTGCTCTCCCGTCAAGGGAGAGGGGAGTATCGGACGTTGCTGGATACGTTGATTCACGTGATTGTCATTCATGCGATTGCCCTGCTGTTGCGGGCAAAGGCAAAAGTCCTTCTCTGATCATGTGGCAAATTTGACAAAAAAACTTCAAAAATTGAATTTGTCGATTGTTTTTCACCTCCGCCACATCACGGCAACCATTTGATTGTTAAAAATAAAAACCAATTTTATAACAATCGGACTGTGAGGATTTGTGAGCTTTCTCGGCTTGAAAGGGTGCTAGATTGATGCTTTAGGCATGTCGCCGCTTTTGCGCTTTTGCCAAAAATATCAGACAACCAACCGGAGAACAGCCATGAATCACACCTACAAAACCATTTTCAACCGCACCTCGGGCGTGTGGCAGGCAGTAGCGGAGACCGCTACGGGGCAGGGAAAATCAAAATCTGTCAAAAATACCCCCCCCCCCCCGCCAAAAGTGACAACAATGACAGTATTGCCGGGGCATTAAAGCACCTCGCCTTTGCGGGAAATTTCCTCAACAGTTCCGCCGCCATTGCCGCGCTCTTTGGCGCGCTGGCGCTGGCCAACCCCGCCTTTGCCAATGGCGGACAGGGCGGCCCCAACTTGGGCGGGGCTGACAATCCAGTCGGCGCGGGCGGCGTGGGGCCTTGCGGAGATGATGGAACGGGCGGCGCGGGCGGGGGCGCAGGCGTAACAGGGGGCGCTGGCGGCCAGGGTGGCAATGCTATCACCGCCGTATGTGATGGCACCGGTGGCGCAGGCGGCGCAGGCGGGACAGCCGCCACGACCGTCGGAACGGTTCGTAGTGGTGGAAATGGCGCTAATGGCGTCCTCTATAGCGGCACAGGCGATGGCGGCGGCGGTGGTGGTGGCGGTGGCGCGCATGGGTTTGTCGGCGTCAATCTGACGGACCCTCTGCTGAACGGCCTGACACTCGTTCGCGGCGGCAACGGCGGCGACGGCAGCCACGATCCCAGCGGCGGCGGCGGTGGCGCGGGCGGCTGGGGCATGGTGCTCACCGGCTCGGGCAACCTTGGCGTACTCAGTTTTTCTGTTCAGGGCGGCAATGGCGGCAGCGCCGAATGGTCCATAGGCGACCAGGGTGGCAGCGGCGGCAGGGGGCTGTCCCTTGAAGGATCAGCCACGCAGATCGTGATTGCCGGAGCTGTCACAGGTGGCAATGGCGGCTCGGGGAGCGGCGGCAGCGGCAAGGGCGGCGATGGAATTACCGCCAGTTCCAGCGAAATCACCATTTCTGCGGCAGTCACGGGCGGCAATGGCGGGACGATCGGTTTTGGCGGCGCGGGCGGAGCAGGGATTACCGGCAGCGATCTCAAGCTCCTCATTACCAACGGCGGTTCCGTCACGGGTGGCCTGAGCGGCAACGGCAACACCCGCGCCAACGCCATCGCCTTTACTGGCGGCGTGAACACGCTGGAATTACAGGCGGGTTACTCAATCAGCGGCAATGTGGCGGGCGCAACCGGCACAGGCACATCGGACACACTGATTCTCGGCGGCGCTGGTAACGCGAGCTTCTCTGTCGATAACATCGGGGCTGGCAAGCAGTTTCAAAACTTTGATGCCTTCCAGAAAACCGGCGCCAGCACCTGGACGCTGACCGGCGCGAACACCTCAGCGAGCTTTGACGTTACCGCAGGCCAATTGGCGCTTGCTGGCGCAACGATCGGCGGCGTCACTGTCATGGGCGGTATGCTCGGCGGCAACGGCACAGTCAGTAATCTTTTCGTCAACAGCGGCGCGACGCTTGCTCCCGGCAATTCAATCGGTACGATCAATGTGACTGGCAATGTCACCTTCGACGCCGGTTCCTTCTATCAGGTCGAAGTCGATGCTGCCGGTAACGCCGACCTCACCCACGCCACCGGCACGGCGACGATCAACGGCGGCACGGTCGAAGTACTGGCGGGAAGCGGCAATTACAAGGTGTCAACCCAATACACCATCCTCACTGCCGATGGTGGTCTTA
This sequence comes from Azonexus sp., assembly GCA_031285115.1. Taxonomy (GTDB): domain Bacteria; phylum Pseudomonadota; class Gammaproteobacteria; order Burkholderiales; family Rhodocyclaceae; genus Azonexus. The sequence continues at coordinate 2,120 of JAITWU010000038.1, forward strand.
CCGGAGTCGGCGTCTTTTCCAAGGTCACCAGCAATTTCGCCTTTCTCACGCCGGTGCTCAGTTATGACGCCAACAATGTCTATCTGACCATGAGCCGCGTCGACTTCGCCAACATCGGCAATACGCCAAACCAGCGGGCCACCGGTCGGGCGCTGGAAAGTCTCGGCGCTGGCGCGCTCTTTGACGCCGCCCTCCAGCTCGATGCGCCGGGGGCGCGGGCGGCGCTTGACCGGCTGTCCGGCGAAATCCACGCTTCCGCCCGCGCCGCGCTGATCGAGGACAGCCGTTTCGTCCGTGAGGCGGCGCTCGATGAATTGACCGGCGGCAACGACAGCCGCGTCTGGGGCCGGGCTTTCGGTTCTTCGGGCCATCTCGCTGGCGACCGTAATGCGGCGAAAGTCGAGCGCGCAATTCACGGGTTCTTCGTCGGCGCTGACGGGCAGCTTGCCGACAATGTCCGCCTTGGCGTGCTCGGCGGTTACAGCCGCAGTGATTTCGACGCCAATCATGCTTCCAGCGCGAGTGACAGCTACCACTTTGGCGCTTATGTCGGCGCTCGCCGGGCGGCGTTTTCGCTACGCGCCGGGGCGGCTTATAGCCGACATGATCTCGCCACTCGCCGTTCAGTCGCTTTCGACGGCTTCAGCGACCGCCTGAGAAAGGATTACCAGGCCGACACGAGACAGGTTTTTGCTGAACTGGGTTATGGCATTGACGCTGGCGCGGTGCGTGTCGAGCCTTTTATCAATGTCGCTCACGCCCGTGTCGCGAGCGATGGTTTTACCGAGAAAGGCGGTCAGGCGGCGCTCAAAGCCAAAGGACAGAGCGCCAGTATGACGTTTTCGACCCTGGGCGCGCATCTGGCCACTGATCTGGGGGCAGTGCGGTTCAAAGGCTCGCTTGGCTGGCAACGGGCTTTTGGCGACCGAACGCCGGAGACGACTTTACGCTTCGCCAATGGCGGCAACGCCTTCGACATCACTGGCGCGCCATTGGCGCGCAACACGGCGGTAGTCGAGGCGGGGCTTGATTTCGCCATTGGCAAAAACGCGACCCTGGGTGTTTTTTACAATGGCCGCTTTGCTTCCGGGATGACAGACAACGGGGGACGGGCGACGTTGAGTGTGTGGTTTTAGGGCGGCTTTTGTTTAGTCGCGCGCAGAATAAACGCTTCCTGCCCCCTCTCCCCAACCCCTCTCCCGCGAGGGGAGAGGGGCTTTTGACACCCCTCTCAAGGTGGATGTATTTATGCGCTGACTTGACCCCGGTCGCGGGCAAAGGCAGCCGACCAGGCGGCGAGTGTTCCTGTTTCAATCGCGGCGCGCATTTCGGCCATGATGGTTTGATAGAAATGCAGGTTGTGGATGGTATTGAGCATCCCGCCCAAAATTTCGCCGCAGCGAAAGAGGTGGTGCAAATAGGCGCGGCTGAATTGGCGGCAGGTGGCGCAAGAACAGGAGGGGTCGAGCGGGCCGGTGTCGGTTTTGTAGCGGGCGTTTTTGATCTTGACATCGCCAAAGCGGGTAAAGAGATGGCCGTTGCGCGCATTCCTCGTCGGCATCACGCAGTCGAACATGTCGATGCCGCGCCGGACGGCAAAGACGAGATCTTCCGGCGTGCCGACGCCCATCAGGTAACGCGGCTTGCCGACCGGCAGCCGTGGCGCGAGGTGTTCGAGAATTCGCGCCATTTCGGCTTTCGGCTCGCCGACTGAAAGGCCGCCGATGGCCATGCCGTCAAAGCCGATGGCCTCCAGTCCGGCCAGCGACTCATCGCGCAAATCTTCATACATGCCGCCCTGAACGATGCCGAACAGGGCGTTTTGATTGTCGAGCCGGTCGTGTTCGGCGCGTGAGCGGCGCGCCCAGCGCAAACTGAGGCGCATCGACTGCGCGGCTTCTTCTGGCGTTGCCGGGTAGGGCGTGCATTCGTCGAAAATCATGACGATGTCGGAATTCAGGACGGCCTGAATCTGCATCGAAATTTCCGGCGACAAAAAGAGCTTGGCGCCATCGTGCGGCGAACTGAATTTGACGCCTTCTTCGCTGATCTTGCGCAAAGCGCCGAGCGAAAAGACCTGAAAACCGCCGGAATCGGTGAGGATGGGCTTTGGCCAGCTCATGAAATCATGCAGGCCGTGATGCGCTTTGATCGCCTCAAGGCCGGGGCGCAGCCACAGATGAAAGGTGTTGCCGAGGCAAATCTGCGCCCCGATTTCGGCCAGGCTCTGCGGCGTCATCGCCTTGACCGTGCCATAAGTGCCAACCGGCATGAAAACCGGCGTCTCGATCCGGCCATGAGCAAGGGTCAGGGTAGCGCGGCGGGCCGGGCCGTCGGTGGCGAGGAGTTGGAAGTTCATGGCGCTTTCTCCAGCAACATCGCGTCGCCATAGCTGAAAAAGCGATAGCTCTGGGCGATGGCGTGGGCGTAGGCGGCGCGGATGACGTGAACGCCAGCGAAGGCCGAAACGAGCATGAGCAGGGTCGATTTGGGCAGGTGGAAATTGGTGATGAGCCGGTCGACGACGCGAAATTGATAACCGGGGGTGATGAAAATCTCGGTTTCACCCCGGCCCGGGCGCACCGCGCCGTCGGCCAAAGCCGCCGATTCGAGCGCCCGCAGGCTGGTCGTGCCGACGGCGATGACGCGCCCGCCAGCGGCGCGCGCATCGGCAATGGCGGCGGCGGCGGCGGCGGGGATGTCGTAACGCTCGCTGTGCATCCGGTGCTCGGCGATGCGCTGGACACGCACCGGGCGATAGGTGCCGGCGCCGACGTGGAGCGTCACAAAAGCGGTGTTGACGCCTTGTGCCTGCAAGCTCGCCAGCATCGCCGCATCGAAATGCAGCCCGGCAGTCGGCGCGGCGACTGCGCCCGGCGCGCGGGCGTAGATGGTCTGGTAGCGGGTTTCGTCGGCAGCGTCCGCCGGGTGGGTGATGTAGGGCGGCAGCGGCAGTTTGCCGTGGCGTTCGGTGAGATCCCAAAAATCGCCGTCGTCGTCGAGTTCGAGGGCGAAAAGATCGCCAGCCGCCCCGGAGCGCCCGGTCACGCGGACGTTGAAGGCTTGGCCGAGGCGCAGACGGCTGCCCACCCTGGGCGCTTTGCTGGCGCGAATCTGGCAGATGGCGTGGCGGGCGTCCGCAATGCGCTCGATCATCACCTCGACCTGGCCGCCGCTCTCTTTGTGGCCGTAAAAACGCGCCTTGATGACGCGGGTGTCGTTGAACACCAGCAAATCGCCAGCCCGCAGCAGTTCGGGCAGGTCGGCGAAACGGCGGTCGGCGAGCGAATTGCCAGCGACATGCAGCAAGCGGCTGCCCCGGCGCTCGGCCGCCGGGTGCTGGGCAATCAGTTGGGGCGGCAAGGAGAAGTCGAAATCATCGACGGTGAGCGACGTCATGCGCGGCTAAAGGCGGTTCAGGGAAGGGGGGCGAATGATACGGGACAGTGACTGAAAATCAATCGCTTGGTAGGATAATGTAAATTTACGGACGGTTGCCGGTTCATCCGGTCAGCTCCAGGTCGATGCTCCGGCATTGTCACCACTCAATTTTTCTTTCCCCGGAAAGCTCCTGTGCGCCATTTATTCGCCCCCATCGCACTGTTTTTGCTCGGTTGTTTTGTCGTTGCCGGAGTCTGGCGCGGCGAACCGGCCAAGGCCGCCAGCAATGACATCGAAACGCAGGTCAGCCGTTTCGTCTCCGGTATTCTCGGTTATGCGCGCTGGCCGACGCTGACCGGAACTTACCGTTTTTGCATGGCCGGTGGCGTGCGCCATCTGCGCGACGCGCAGAGCAGCCTCACCGAAACGAAGAATCCGGTCAGCGTGCGCCAGTTGGCGGTCGATGAGGCTGACTGGACGGCCAATTGCGATGTGCTCTATGTCGGCCCGGCAGCGCCGGGACAACGCGGCAGGCTCCTCGCCGAGGCGGTCGGCAAGCCGGTGCTGACCATCAGCGAAGGTGACAACGAATGTGTCGAATCGAGTATGTTTTGCCTGACGCTGGAAGGCAATGAGGTGGGCCTGATCGCCAACCTCGATGCAATTTCGCGCAGCGGCATCCGCATCAACCCGAAAGTGCTCCAACTGGTGCGCCGCAAGCAGGATAAAGGATGAACGAAACAAGCAACGAACAAGAACGCGCGCCGACACTGATCGCCGTGTTGCATCACGCAACGCTGCGCGTCGTGCTGGTGGCGGTGCTGCTCGCTGGCACTTCGCTGTTTGCCTTGAGCATCGTCGCGCTGCGCTTCTACATTCTCGACAATCTGGCTTTGTCGGCGCGCTCGGTCGCCTACGCCGTCGAAGCGGCGGTGGTTTTTGACGACCGCGAGGCCGCTGTCGAGGAACTGGAGCACATGGTCGCCAATCGCCCGGTCGCCACGGCCTACGTCTTCGACCGCGACGGCGAAGAACTTGCCCGTTGGCAGACAAAAGAAACCGCCAACTGGGCGGCGCTGGAAAAACTGGTGGTCGATGTTTTTCTTGACCGCCCAGCCATCGAGCCAATCCAGCATGACGGGCATCAAATCGGCCTCGTCAAATTGCACAGCTCGGGGCGCGATTTGACGACATTCGTCGCGGTGGCGCTGGTCTGCGGCTTGATTTCATTCCTTTTGTGCACTGCCGCCGCCTCGTATCTTTCCCGGCGGGCTGGTAAAAAAATTGTCGAACCCTTGCACCATCTCGCTGCCGTCACGGCCAAAGCAAGGCGCGAGCACCGCTTCGAGCAGCGTGTCAAACCAGCGGCCATCGCCGAACTGCGCCACCTCGGCGACGACTTCAACGCGCTCCTCGCCGAACTCGCCGCCTGGCAGGAGAAGATGCACGACTACAACAAAACGCTCGCCCATCAGGCCAATCACGACCCGCTGACGGGACTCGCTAACCGCGCCCACTTCGAGGCGCGTCTCGATCAGGCGCTGGCGACGATGCACGGCAAAGCGGCGGTTGGCGACGGCGGTGACAGCGGCCATGTCGCGCTCTTTTTCATTGACGCCGACCGTTTCAAATCCATCAACGACGAACAGGGGCATGAAGTCGGCGACATCGTGCTGTGCGCCATTGCCCGGCGTTTACGCGCCAAGGTGCGGGAAAGCGATCTGGTCGCCCGTCTTGGTGGCGACGAATTTGCCGTTCTACTATCATCCATGAGCAATCCGGCGCAGGCCGGACGGATTGCCAGCAGCATGATCGAGAGCATGGCCGAACCCATCGAATTGCCGTCAGGCGCGGATCTGACCATCTCATTGAGCATCGGCATCGCGTTCTTCCCTGACCATGCGACCGATGCGGCAGGCTTGCTGAAAAAAGCCGATAACGCAATGTATGAATCGAAACGCGCTGGCCGTGGCGCTTATTCGGTGGCCTCGTAAGGCCGCTTAATTCAGTTTTTTGGAGGAGAGACCCTTGATTTTCATAAAAAAATTATGTTTTTACCTAGCCCTGGCAGCCGCCACGCTGAACTTTTCGGGGTGCCAGACGACGCCGCCGCCGGCAGAACCGGAGAAAAAAGCCGGTCTGTCAGCCGAGCAGACCACCGCCCTCCAGCAGCAAGGTTTCGTTGAATCAGACGAGGGCTGGGAATTCAGCGCCTCGGAAAAACTGTTGTTCGGCGCCAATGAAGCAACGCTGCAAGCCAACGCCAAAGAAGCCGTAGGCCGTATCGCCCGTTTGCTGGTCAAGCTGGAAATCCCGGCGGTTCGCGTCGACGGCCATACCGATTCAACCGGCAGCGCCAGTTACAACGACCAACTCTCCCTGCGCCGGGCGCAAATCGTGGCCGATGTCATCATCGCCGCTGGCATGTCCAGCAGCCATGTCACGGTGCGCGGCCTCGGCAGCCGCTCCCCGATCGCTGGCAACAATACCGCCGAAGGCCGGGCGCAAAATCGCCGCGTCGTGCTGGTCATCGGCAACAACTGAAATAAAAAAACGCGCCAGGCATAGGGCGCTTAAAATCGTTCCAATCGGTTCGAGGAGACAAAAGATGACCATTCGCATCGAAAACATGAGTCCTGCCGTGGACTTGACGCGACGCCAGGCAATCGGGCCGGTTCGCACGCAGCATCCGGTCTGGCATGACCTCTTGCCGCCATGCAATGACGCCTGTCCCGCTGGCGAGAATATTCAGGGCTGGCTCGATCTCGCCCAGGCCGGGCATTACGAGGCGGCGTGGCGGCATCTGGTGACCGATAACCCGTTTCCCGCCATTCATGGGCGCGTCTGCTATCACCCGTGCGAGACGGCCTGCAACCGCGCCGCGCTCGACAGCGCCGTGTCGATTCACGCCGTCGAACGTTATCTTGGCGACCTCGCCCTCAAACACGGCTGGAACGCCGTACCCGCGCCCGCAACGGGAAAGCGCGTGCTGATCGTCGGGGCCGGGCCGTGCGGGCTGTCGGCGGCCTGGCATCTGGCGCTGCGCGGCCATACGGTGGAAATCCGCGAAGCCGGGCCGGTGGCGGGCGGCATGTTGCATTTCGGCATTCCCGCCTACCGGCTGCCGCGCGATGTGCTCTACAACGAAGTGGCGCGGCTCGAAGCCCTCGGCATCCGCATCACGCTCAACCACAAGGTCGAGGATATTCTCGCGGAAAAAGCGCAGGGCCAGTTCGACGCCGTGCTGCTGGCGATTGGCGCGCAGGCGGCGCGGCATATCGACATTCCGGCGCGCGAGGCGGCCAAGGTGATCGACGCGGTCTCGCTGCTGCGCTCGGCAGGTACTGGCGAGCGCCCGCAACTGGGCCGCCGGGTGGTCATCTATGGCGGCGGCAATACGGCGATGGACGCCGCCCGCACGGCCCGCCGCCTGGGGGCGGAAGAAACGCTGATCGTCTATCACCGCGACCGTTCGCACATGGGCGCTTTGCCCTTCGAGGCCGACGAGGCGCTCGAAGAAGGCGTGCAGATTCGCTGGCTGTCGAGCATCAAGGGCGTGGACGGCCAGGCGGTGCGAGTCGAAAAAATGCAGTTGGATGAAAACGGCAGGCCGCAGCCGACCGGCGAGTTCGAGACGCTGGAGGCCGATTCCGTGGTTCTCGCGCTCGGCCAGCAGAGCGATACGGGATTTTTGCGCGGCGTGCCGGGGGTCGAATTCGCCGCCGACGGCACGGTCATCATCGGCGACGATTTCCAGACCGGCTGCGCCGGGCTGTTCGCTGGCGGCGACATGACGCCCGCCAACCGCACGGTGACGACCGCCACCGGCCACGGCAAACGGGCGGCGCGGCATATCGACGCCTGGCTCAGGGGCGGCAAATTCGTCAAAGCGCCGCGTCTGGCCATCGTCGGCTTTGACGCGCTGCACCTGCCGATTTACAGCGACGCGCTGCCTTCGCAGCAACCTTTGCTGCCGGTCGCCGAGCGCGATGGTTTTCAGGAAGTGCTGGGCGGCCTCGACGAACGCCAGGCCCACCACGAGGCGCGGCGCTGCCTGTCGTGCGGCAATTGCTACGAGTGCGACAACTGCTACGCCGCCTGCCCGACCGCCGCCATCAAGCGGCTGGGGCCGGGCAACGGCTACGCGCTCAATCTCGAACGCTGCACCGGCTGCGCCGTGTGCTTTGAACAATGCCCCTGCCATGCCATCGACATGGTCAGCGAAATCACCCCGGAGACCCAGCCATGACCCGCGCCACGATGGATGCCAATACGGCAGTCGCCCGCATCGCCTACCGCGTCAACGAAGTCTGCGCGATTTACCCGATTACGCCCTCATCGACGATGGCTGAACTTGCCGACCAGTGGATGGCCGAAGGCGAAACCAACCTCTGGGGCAACCTGCCGGTGGTGCAGCAGATGCAATCCGAAGGCGGAGCGGCGGGCGTCTTGCACGGCGCGTTGCAGTCGGGGGCGCTGACGACGACCTTTACGGCTTCGCAAGGCTTGATGCTGATGCTGCCGAATATGTACAAAATCGCTGGCGAACTCACCTCGACGGTCTTTCACGTCGCGGCGCGGGCGCTGGCAACCTCGGCGCTGTCGATCTTTGGCGACCACTCAGATGTCATGGCCGCCCGCATGACCGGCTTTGCCCTCTTGAGTTCCGCCTCGGTGCAGGAAGCGCAAGACAGCGCCTTGATCGCCCAGGCGGCGACATTGCAAGCGCGGGTGCCGTTTTTGCACTTTTTCGACGGCTTTCGCACCTCGCACGAATTAAATACCCTCGATCTGCTCGACGATGACGACGTGCTGCGGGCCATGATCGACGACAAGCTGATCCGCGCCCACCGCGCCCGTGCCCTCAACCCGGAGCAGCCCTTCGTGCGTGGTACGGCGCACAACCCGGACACTTATTTTCAGGCCCGCGAAGCGGTCAACCCCTATTACGACGCCGTGCCCGGCATTGTCGACGAACTGATGCAGCGTTTCGGCAAACTGACCGGTCGGCATTACCGGCTGTTTGAGTACGACGGCGCGCCGGATGCCGAGCAAGTCATCGTGCTCATGGGTTCCGGCGCGCAGACAGCGCAGGAAACGGCGCGGGCGTTGAACGCCGGGGGGCAAAAGTTTGGCGTACTGCAAGTGCGGCTATACCGGCCCTTTTCAGCGACGCATCTGCTGGCGGCGCTACCCGCCTCGGTCAAGCGCATCGCCGTGCTCGAACAAACCAAGGAGCCGGGCGCTGGCGGCGAGCCGCTCTATCAGGATGTGCTTTCCGCCCTGGCGACCGCCTTCAGCCGGGGCCAGCGGGCGACGCTGCCGCGCGTCATCGGCGGGCGTTACGGCATTTCCAGCAAAGATTTCACCCCGGCGATGGTCAAGGCGGTGTTCGACGAACTGCAAGGCGACCAGCCCCGGCAGAGCTTCACCGTCGGCATCGA
>JAITWU010000218.1 GCA_031285115.1 Azonexus sp.
TGGCGGCCACAGCCTTCTGGTACCACCCCTTCCCTTCCCGAACAGGACCGTGAAACAGTTGAGCGCCAATGATAGTGAGCACCTCGCTCGCGAAAGTAGGTCACCGCCAGACTCCCTATATAAAAACCCCCGCTGCCGATAAGCAGCGGGGGTTTTTGCTTTGTGGAAAATGGTTCGGAAAAGAGAAACACGATCAGGGCTTGAAATCAGCGCCGCCAGCCCCATTTGGGATAACGCTGTTTCTATCTCATTTTGGGAGTTTCAAATATGTCCGAATCCGCCGCCGCTAACCGCGAAACCCTGGGCTTTCAGACGGAAGTCAAGCAACTGTTGCATCTGATGATCCATTCCTTGTACAGCAACAAGGAAATTTTTCTCCGCGAGTTGATTTCCAATGCGTCGGACGCCTGCGACAAGCTGCGTTTTGAGGCGCTCAACAATGCCGCGCTGTATGGCGATGATAGCGATCTGAAAATTCGCGTCGCTTTCGACAAGGCGGCGCGCACGATTACCATTTCCGATAATGGCGTTGGTTTGTCGCGTGATGAGGCGATTCTTCACCTGGGCACGATCGCCAAATCGGGGACGCGGGAATTTTTCTCGGCCTTGACCGGCGATCAGGCCAAGGATGCGCATTTGATCGGCCAGTTTGGCGTCGGTTTTTATTCGTCCTTTATCGTTGCCGACAAGGTCACGGTCATTTCCCGCCGCGCCGGGGTCGAGGCCGATCAGGCCGTGCAGTGGGAATCGGCAGGCGAGGGAGAGTACAGCGTCGAGATGGTCAGCAAGGCCGGGCGCGGCACTGATGTGATCCTGCATTTGCGCGAAGGCGAGGATGATTTTCTCAACGCGTGGCAGCTCAAATCCATCATCCGCAAGTATTCCGACCACATCACCCTGCCGATCGTGATGCAGAAGGAGGAATGGGATAAGGAGAAAAACGAGCAGGTTCTGACCGACGAGGAGGAGACGGTCAACCAGGCCAGCGCCCTGTGGACGCGCGGCAAATCGGAGATTACCGACGAGCAGTATCAGGAGTTTTACAAGCACGTCGCCCACGATTTCGAGGACCCGCTGTGCTGGACCCATGCCCGCGTCGAGGGCAAGCAGGAATACACGCAGTTGCTCTACATTCCGGCCCGCGCCCCGTTTGACCTGTGGGATCGCAATGCCCGCCACGGCATCAAGCTGTACGTGCGCCGCGTCTTCATCATGGACGATGCCGAGCAACTGATGCCGCTTTACCTGCGCTTTGTGCGCGGCGTGGTCGATTCAGCGGATTTGCCGCTCAACGTTTCGCGTGAAATCCTGCAACAGAGCAAGGACATCGACAACATCCGCAACGGTTGCGCGCGCAAGGTGCTGGCGCTGCTCGAAGGACTCGCCAGCAGCGACGAGGCGGCGGACAAGGAAAAATACGCCAAATTCTGGGAAGCCTTCGGCGCGGTCTTGAAAGAAGGCATCGGCGAAGATTTCGCCAACAAGGACAAAATCGCCGGTCTGTTACGCTTTGCTTCAACCCACGGCGATGGCGACAAGCAGATCGTTGCGTTCAGCGACTACATCAGCCGCATGAAGGAAGGGCAGGAAAAGATTTACTACGTCACCGCCGAAACCTTCAATGCCGCCAAAAACAGCCCGCATCTGGAAATTTTCAAGAAAAAGGGCATCGAGGTGCTGTTGCTCTCTGACCGCGTCGACGAATGGGTGGTCGGCCATTTGACCGAATTTGACGGCAAACAACTGCAATCGGTCGCCAAAGGCGGCCTCGATCTTGGCAAACTCGAAGATGAAGCCGAGAAAGAAGAAGCCGAAAAAGCCGCCGACGAGTACAAGGAACTGCTCGAAAAAGTGAAAACCGCGCTCGGCGACAAGGTGAAAGACGTGCGCATCACCCATCGCCTGACCGATTCGCCTTCCTGTCTCGTTTCCGACGAGCACGATCCCTCCGGCAACCTCGCCCGCATGTTGAAAGCGGCCGGGCAGAAAGCGCCGAGCGTCAAGCCGATTCTCGAAATCAACCCGCAACACCCGGCGGTGATGCGCTTGAAATACGAGGAAACCCGTTTCGCCGACTGGGCGGCGCTGTTGTTTGAGCAGGCGCAATTGGCCGAGGGCGGCCAACTTGATGACCCGGCTGGATTTGTCAGGCGCATCAATGATTTGATGCTGGCTCTGTCGGGCAAGTAAGCAGACAAATCAGGAGAACGGGGCGGCAGCCCCGTTTTTTATGCAGCCAGAAGATTTACAGAAACTTGTCGAATGGCCAATGCCCTTCGGCAAATACAAAGGCCGTCTGCTCGCCGATCTACCTGGCCACTATCTCGGCTGGTTCGCCCGCGAGGGTTTTCCCAAGGGCGAACTGGGTCGTTTGCTGGCCTTGATGTATGAACTCGACCACAACGCCTTGAAAGGGCTGCTCGACCCCTTGCGGCGGCGCTGAAAAACGGCCTTGGGCCGCGTGTTATATTGCCGCCGATGAATGAAAAAACCGTAAACGAACATCGCCTGACCCTGGCCGAGGTGCTGCCGATGCTGGTCGAGGATGGCCTGGTCGCGGCGGAAACGGTTGATGCCTTGAAGTACGAGCGGCGGCGGCAGCGTGACGAGACCCATCCGTTGATCATCATCGCCGACCAGCAGTGGCGCTCGCTCCAGACGCCGACTCGCGTCCTTGGCCTCGAAACCCTGACCGAATGGCTGGCGGGCCGCTGCGGCCTGGATTACCTGCATATCGACCCCCTCAAAATCGACTTCACCGGCGTCGCCGATGTCATGTCCAGCGCCTATGCCGCCCGCTTCGGCATTCTGCCGGTGCGGGTGACGACGCGCGAGGTGGTGGTCGCTACCGCCGAACCCTTTATCCGCGAATGGGTCGATGAACTGCAACGCATCCTGCGCAAGGAAATCCGCCGGGTGCTGGCCAATCCGGAGGACATCAGCCGTTATCTGGTCGAATTTTTCAACCTTGCCAAATCGGTCAAAAAAGCCTCGGCGCGGGGCGAAACGGCGGTCGGCCTGGCGAGCCTTGAGCAACTGGTCGATCTCGGGCGCAGCAATCGCCCGCTCGACGCCAATGACCAGCACATCGTTCATATCGTCGATTGGCTGTGGCAATACGCTTTCGATCAGCGGGCCTCCGACATTCACATCGAGCCACGGCGCGAGATGGGCATTGTCCGCTTTCGCATTGATGGCGTTTTGCATCAGGTCTATCAGATTCCGATGGCGGTGATGAACGCCATGACCAGCCGCATCAAACTGCTCGGTCGCATGGACGTGATTGAAAAACGCCGCCCGCAGGATGGCCGCATCAAGACGCGCACGCCGGGCGGTCAGGAGGTCGAACTGCGCCTGTCTACGCTGCCGACCGCCTTTGGCGAAAAACTGGTGATGCGGATTTTCGACCCCGAAGTGCTGGTCCGCGACTTCCGCGCCCTCGGTTTTTCCGATGACGACCGGAACCGCTGGGCGCGGATGACGACAGCGCCGAACGGCATCATCCTCGTCACCGGCCCGACTGGTTCCGGCAAAACGACCACCCTTTACACCACCCTGAAACAGTTGGCGACGCCGGAAGTCAACGTCTGCACCATCGAAGACCCGATCGAAATGGTCGAAGCCTCGTTCAACCAGATGCAGGTTCAGCACAGCATCGACCTCGACTTTGCCGACGGTGTGCGGGCGCTCATGCGGCAAGACCCGGACATCATCATGATCGGCGAAATCCGCGATCTGGAAACGGCAGAAATGGCCGTGCAGGCAGCCCTGACCGGCCATCTGGTGTTGTCGACCCTGCACACCAACGATGCGCCATCGGCCATCACCCGCCTGCTCGACCTCGGCGTGCCGGCCTATCTCATCAACTCGACCCTGCTCGGCATCATGGCCCAGCGCCTCATTCGCACCCTCTGCCCGCATTGCAAAAAAGCCGCGCCGCTCAGCGACGAGCAGCGGGCGGCCTGGCAAACGCTGGTCGCGCCGTGGAAGGCCAACGAGCCAGCGCAATTGTGGCAGCCGGTTGGCTGCCTCGAGTGCCGGATGACCGGCTACAGCGGGCGCGTCGGCATTTACGAAATCCTGCTCAACTCGGTTGAGGTGCGCAAACTGATGACGCCGCAAATGGACATCGCCCACCTGCGCGCCCAGAGCTACCGCGAAGGCATGAAACCGCTGCGCATCTCCGGGGCGCTCAAAGCCGCCCAGGGCCTGACCTCGCTCGAAGAAATCATCAAAGTCGCGCCGCCTGCGGATGAGGGCTGAGGCGCGATAGCCATCAATCGCGCACGGGCCGCTTCGCCAATTTCCGCTGCAAGGTGCGCCGGTGCATTTTGAGGGCGCGGGCGGTGGCTGAGATGTTGCCGTCGTGCTCGTTGAGGACGCGCTGGATATGTTCCCATTCGAGGCGGTCGACCGACAGCGGCGCGTCCGGCGGCGGCAGGGCGAAGTCGGGGCCGGTGTCGGCGAAGGCGGCGAGGATGGCTTCGATTTCGACCGGCTTGGCGAGGTATTGCACCGCCCCCAGTTTGACGGCGTCCACGGCGGTTGTGATGCTGGCGTAGCCGGTCAGGATGACGATGCGGCAGGCGGGTTCAATCGCCAGCAGTTCGGGGATCAGCGCAAGGCCGGACGCGCCAGCGAGGTTGAGATCGAGAATGATGCGGGTGGGCCGGGTTTCGCTGGCGAGTTGAAGCGCCTCCGTTGCCGTCAGCGCGCCGCGCGTAGGCAGGCCGCGCCGTTCCAGGGTGCGGACGAGAATGGCGTTGAAACTGGGGTCGTCGTCGATGACGAGGGTCAGGTCAGTCATGGGGTGATTAAAGGGAGTTCGATGCGGGCCAGCGCCCCGCCTTCGTCGGGGTTGATGAGGCTCAATTTGCCGCCCAGTTGTTCAATGGCGGCGCGCGTCAGCACCAGCCCCATGCCGCTGCCGCCAGCGTGGGCGGGCAGGCCGCGTTGTCCGGCGTTGCCGAGCACGGCGGGCGGAAAGCCGGGGCCGTGGTCGCGGATGTCGATACAGAGGCCGTCGCTGCCCCAGGAGAGGCGGATGTCGAGCGGCTGCGGCGTGGCGTTGGCGGCGTTGTTGAGGAGATTCAAGAGCGCCTGTTCCAGCCGTGGGTCGGCGACGATGGGCGGGGCCGGGCCGTCGGCGCCGATGATCAGGCGGCTGGCCGCCTGCGGGCGACTGGCGTGCCAGTGCTGGCGCAGGCCGTCGAGCCAGCGGTCAGCCGCTGGCAGGGGCTGGCTGTCGAGGCGCTCGGCCCCGGCGCGGCGCGAGAGGCCGGTGATGATTTCTTTGCAGACGCTGATTTGCTGGCGCAGGAGGGCGATGTCGTCCTGCAACGCGGGCGCCAGATTGTGGTCGGCGGCCAGTTCGCCAACGAGCAGGCTCATCGTCGCCAGCGGTGTGCCCAGTTCGTGCGCCGCGCCCGCCGCCAGGGTGCCCATCGCCAGCACCCGCTCGTCGCGCAACGCCTGCTCGCGGGCGGCGGCGAGTTCGGCGTCGCGTTGACGGATCAGCGCCGTCAGGCGGACGACGAACCAGACGATCATCACTGCCGAAACGGCAAAGGTCAGCCACATGCCGGTCAGGTGCAATTGCGTCGCCCGCGCCGCATCGGCGAGCGGCAGGGGAATATAGACGATGAGCAGCAGCGAATAGGCGGCGATGGCGGTCGCGCCCGCCGCCAGCACGCACGGCAGCGGCAGGGTCAGGGCGGCGACGGCAAGCGGCGGCAGGAGCAGCGAAATGAGCGGATTGGTCGCGCCGCCGCTAAAAAACATCAGCGCTGACAAGGCGGCGATGTCGAACAGAATCTGGCTCAACAGTTCGCCCGACGAAGCCCGGCTGAGTTTGCGCCAACGCCGCTGCGACAGCGCGTTAAAGGCGGCGGCGATGGTCAGCACGGCAAACAGCGGCGTCTGCGGCAGGGCAATGTCGAGGTTGCCGGGCGCGATCAGCGTCAGCGCCGTCATTGCCGCCAGCACGATCCAGCGCGCGGCGATCAGACGCCGCAGGTTGGCCTGTTGGTCGGCGTCATCGGTAGTACAAGGGAAAAAACGCATGGCCGGATTATGCGTGATATGGGTCAATTTTCGGTTACTGTGCCGATGCGACAATTTGCCGCATTTTGTGTGACATCCTCCCGGAGAACCCAACGATGCGCGCTCGCCTGTCGCCGTTATTCGGCCTGTTGTTCGGCTTGTTGTTCGGCCTGTCGTTTGCCCTTGGCGGCAGTCCGGCGCTTGCCGCCGATCTGCAACAAGGCCGGGAAATCAACGGCACCTGCGCCGCCTGCCACAGCGACAACGGGCAGGGCGGCAAAAAAGGCGAATACCCGCGGCTTGCCGGGCAGCAGGTGCGTTATCTCGAAACGCAACTGAAAAATTTCCGCGCGCGGACGCGCATCAATATCCCGATGTTCCCCTACACCCAGGAGCGCGAACTGTCGGACGACGACATCAAGGACGTGGCGGCCTACCTCGCCGGTATCGAGCTATCGAACAAAATGCCGACCTACACCGGCGCGGAAGATGCGCTGACCCGCCTGAGAATGGCCGAGCGGGTGATGATCATTCCGCGCGCCGAAGGCCATGTCGAAAGCGGCGGGCCAATCTACCAGAAGCAATGCGCCGCCTGCCACGGCAAGACGGGCCGGGGGCGCGGCATGTTCCCGATGCTGGTCGGCCAATACACCAACTACCTGCAACGCCAGATCGACCACTATCTGAAGGGCGACCGCCCGCACGACGAAGAGGGCTTGACTGGCGTGCTCAATACCCTCGATGCGGCGCAGATTCAGAACATTCTCGCCTATCTCACCACCCTGCAAGAAGAGGAACCGAACGAATGAAACGCCTCCCCCTGATCCTTTGCTGTTCCCTGCTGACAAGCCCGGTCTGGGCGCAGGGCGCTCCCGCCGACATGCCGGAAGTCGAAAAAACCCGCTTCTGCGAGCGCGTCCGCGACCACGCCATCCAGGCTTTGTACAACCGCGACCGTGGCTCGCCGGTCAAGCTCTATGCCGAAGACGGCAGCAATGGCCCGCGCATCGTCAATGTCATCATCCGCCACATTTACGCGGACAAAAAAATTGCCACGCCGCCAGACGCCGAAAGCTACGGGCGCAAAACCTGCGCTGAGATGATGGGCGTCAAGGGCGCTGAGTGAAGCGGAGATTGGCTCATTAAAGCAGTTTCGTTTTAGATGCTCACGCATATGCTGACGCGACGGCATCTTCGCCCCCTCTCCCGCCAGCCGGGCGTAGGATGGGTAGAGCGCAGCGAAACCCATC
>JAITWU010000280.1 GCA_031285115.1 Azonexus sp.
AATGCTTACACAGCAAAAGACACAACTTACCATACGGTAGCGAATTGAAAAATATGCTTACCCCGGTTTGGGCATGAGGGAACTAAAATATTACCCCCGCCGTTTGACACGTCCCGATGACTCAACCTGCAACACCCGATTTCGTCGCCCGCGTCCGCGCCGGGCAGAAAAACCTCTGCGCCCTGATGCAGCAAACCATCATGGCCGTCACCGGCAAGGGAGAAAAAGCATGAATTTGCGCTTGCGCGTTCTGACTGCCGACGATAGCGAAGCCCTGGAGCAGATCCGCCAGTTTTTCCGCAATTACGCGGCCTGGCTGGGGGTCGAATTGTGTTTTCAGAATTTCGATCAGGAAATGGCGTCTTTGCCCGGCGCTTACGCCGCCCCCGAAGGCCGCCTGTTTCTTGCCGAGGTCGATGGTCGCCCGGTCGGTTGCGTTGGCGTGCGCCGTTTTTCCGAAGGCGTCTGCGAGATGAAGCGCCTCTACGTCGACCCCGCCGAGCGCGGCTGCGGCGTTGGCCGGGCGCTGGCGCTGGCGGCGATCAGGGCGGCGAAGGAAATCGGCTACCGCCGCCTGCAACTCGACACCCTGCCCAGTATGCGGCTGGCGGTCAAACTCTACCGCGAACTCGGTTTTAGCGAAGCGCCGGATTATGTGCCGACGCCCTTCGAGAACACCGTTTTCTTGAGCCTCGATCTCGCCAACTGGTCGGAGGAAGGCGTGCGCAGCGAAAACCTCTCTCACCTCTTTGACTACAACCGGGCCTGGGCGCGGCAGATGGTCGAAATCGACCCGGCTTATTTCGACAAGCTGGCCCGCCTGCAAGCGCCGGAATATCTGTGGATCGGCTGTTCCGATTCGCGGGTGCCCGCCAACCAGATTGTCGGCCTCTTGCCGGGCGAGGTTTTCGTCCATCGCAATGTCGCCAATGTCGTGGTGCATACTGATCTCAACTGTCTGTCGGTGATTCAGTACGCGGTCGATGTGCTCAAGGTCAAGCACATCATGGTTGTCGGCCATTACGGCTGCGGCGGCGTGCTGGCGGCGCTCAACCAGACGCGCATCGGCATTGTCGATCTGTGGCTGCGCCATGTGCAGGATGTGCGCAGCAAACACGCCGCCGCCGTCGACCGCCTGCCGCCGGAAAAACGCCCCGACCGCCTGTGCGAACTCAATGTCCTCGAACAGGTGGTCAATGTCTGCCACAACACCATTGTTCAGGACGCCTGGCGGCGCGGCCAGCAACTCATCGTGCACGGCTGGATTTACGGCCTCAAGGATGGTCATGCCCACGACCTCGGCATTACCGTGGATAGCCCCGGCGATCTGGCGGTTCGCTACGAAGCGGCGCTCCGGGCGCTCGACGACTGATTTCACTATTTTCACCGCAACACTCAAGAAGGAGCACGCAAGATGCAACAAGACCCGATCGTCATCGTTTCTGCCGCCCGCACGCCGATGGGCAGTTTTCAGGGCGCTTTTTCCGGGCTGACTGCCGCTAATCTGGGGGCGGTCGCCATCAAGGCGGCGGTTGAGCGCGCCGGTTTTGACGCGGGGCTGGTCGATGAAGTGCTCATGGGCTGCGTTCTGCAAGCCGGTCAGGGCCAGGCCCCGGCCCGGCAGGCCGCCTTGCAGGCCGGTCTGCCGCTCACCGCCGGCTGCGCCACCATCCACAAAGTCTGCGGCTCGGCCATGAAGGCGACCATGTTGGGTCACGACGGCATTCTTGCCGGTTCCTATGATGTCGCCGTCGTCGGCGGCATGGAGTCGATGACCAACGCCCCCTACCTGCTGCCCAAGGCGCGCGGCGGCTATCGTCTGGGTCACGGTCAGATACTCGATCACATGTTCCTCGATGGCCTCGAAGACGCTTATTCCAAAGAAAACCGTGGCCGCCTGATGGGCACTTTCGCCGAAGAATGCGCCGCCAGCTACGGCTTCAGCCGCGAAGCGCAGGACGCCTTTGCCGTGCGCTCGACCACCCGCGCCATCGAAGCCAGCAACAACGGCAGCTTTGCCTGGGAAATCGCCCCCGTCACCGTCACCGGCAAAAAGGGCGAAATCGTGGTCGATAAGGACGAAGGCCCGTTTGCGGTGAACGTGGACAAAATCCCGACCCTCAAACCGGCTTTCAAAAAGGATGGCACGGTCACGGCGGCCAATTCCTCCTCCATTTCCGACGGCGCGGCGGCACTCGTCCTGATGCGCGCCTCGAACGCCGCCCGGCTGGGCTTGCAGCCGCTGGCCCGCATCGTCGCCCACAGCACCAATGCCGGACAACCGGCGCTCTTTCCCTCGGCCCCGGTTGGCGCGATGCAAAAACTGTTCGCCAAAACCGGGTGGACGGCGGAATCGGTCGATCTCTTCGAGATCAACGAAGCCTTCGCCGTGGTCACGATGGCGGCGCTGCACGACCTCAAGCTCGACCCGGCCAAAGTCAACATCCACGGCGGCGCTTGCGCGCTGGGCCACCCGATTGGCGCTTCCGGCGCGCGGATTGTGGTGAGCCTCCTCGGCGCTTTGAAAAAATACGGCAAACAACGCGGCGTCGCCGCGCTCTGCATCGGCGGCGGCGAAGCGACGGCGCTGGCGGTGGAAATGCTTTAAGCGATTGCGGGCAAGCGTGACGCCCGATCCTCCCGACACCGTGGCGGGATGGCCCCTCGCCCCTTGCGGGAGTGGGGATGGGGAGAGGGGGCTGTACCTTGAAGCGCCGCCCCCTCTCCCTCTTTCCCTCTCCCTCAAGGGGAGAGGGATGATCGCGCCAAGCTGGCTGATACATGTCGCCCCATAAACAATGCCGATAAAACCCGCTCCATCCCCGCAACCCCTCCTCACCTACGCCCGGCTCGTTCTGGCGATGGCGATGTGGGGCGGCACCTGGATTGCCGGGCGGATCATCGCCAAAGAGCTGGCCGCGCCGCTCGCCGTGGCGGCGTTCCGCTTTGTCGTGGCCGGGGTGGTCGTGGCCGGGGTGCTGCTCATTTCCGGTCGCGGCATCCCGTTGCCGCGCACGCCGCGCGCCTGGGGGATGGTCTGGGCGTTGGGGTTTTTCGGCATCTTCCTCTACGCCCTGTGCTTTTTCTTTGGCCTGCAACGGATTCCCGCCGGGCGCGGGGCGCTGGTCGTCGCCCTCAATCCGGTGGTCATCGTCCTCATCGCCTGGCTCATCGGCAAGGAACGCATGAATCTGCCCAAGGCGCTCGGTTCGGCCATCGCCCTCGGCGGCTGTCTGCTGGTCATCGGCAACGGCAACCCGCTGGCGCTTTTCGAGGGTTCCGCCGGTCTGGGCGAGTGGCTGATCATCGGCTGCGTCGCCACCTGGACCATTTACACCTTCATCGGCTGGAGCGCCGCCGGGCAGTTTTCGCCACTGGCGCTGACCTTCTACACCTGCCTGACCGGGGCCATCCTGCTTGGTCTCGCCGCCCTCGTTCAGGGCGGCGCGACGCCCGGCGACTGGTCGTG
>JAITWU010000320.1 GCA_031285115.1 Azonexus sp.
ACCATTTACGACGGCGCTAACCAGGTGCTGCGCAACTTCATGGCGATGGATATGTTCAGGACTGCCTGAAACGTCACCTGCGGCAGCCGGGGCCGGGGGCTGAAAGCGCACCCGGCGGCTGCAGTGTTGCGTTTGAGATCAGCTAAACAGCCTGCGCAGCCAGTGCTTTTTATCTTCGCCCGACCGCTCCGCCGACTTTTCGCTGGCTTTGACGAAGCTGACATAGCCGACATCTTCGTTCTTGATGTGGTGGATCAGCCAGTGGACCAGCGTGTCGTGCAATTGGCTCCCGATGTCTTCGCCATGAGTCACCCGTTGCTGGTATTCGGCGATTTTGGCCGCGAACAGGCCGTGTACTTTTTTATGAATTTTACAGTAGGGATAGCCGACATCCTTTTGCAGCTCTTCCTCGAAGGCAAAGTGCGAGAGGGTGTAATCGACGCAATCATCAATCACTTTTTTGACGCGGCTTTTGTCTTTGCCCGTCTGCGCAAGTTCAAGGGCGTTGATGAAACTGATGATACGGCGATGCTGGCGGTCGATCGCTTCGATACCAAGATCCAGGTCAGGAGTCCAGTCAATCGGCATATTGATTCTCCTTTGCGTTGCCCCGGATTATACCATTGGCATATTTGAAACCTGACCGGCAGCCGGACCCGGATCTGTCTCGAAGGGCGGCAAGGGTACCAGATGTTCAGGCAGCGTCGGCGAGCGAGATCTGGGTCGGGGGCGGGGCGTCTCGCAGCATCGTCGGCAGGGGCCGGTCAAGAGCGCAATGCAGCAGTTGGGCGGGCGCTTCGACGCGCTGGCAGGTGTGCACCGCGCCGAGACGGCGAAAACCCAATTCCTGTTCGTAAAAACGGCGGTGGCGCGGATTGACCTCGATAACCGCATGGGTCGCTTTCAGGACATGGCAGGCGAGATCGTAGGCGCTGCGGAAAAAAGCCCGCAGCAGTTTTGGCGAACTGAATTCAGGATCAATGGCGAAACGCGAATATTCGCAAAGGCGTTTGCTGCCGTCGCGCAGGGCGGCGATCTCGCGGGGGTACAGGGTTTCGCAGAGCAGGCCCTGACCATGATCGACGGTCAGGGTCATGGTCGCCGCCAGTTCGCCGTCACACCAGGCGGCCAGCGTCATGCGCTGTGCGTCGCCGTTCCGGTGGTCGGGAGCGGCGCAACGATAGCCGCGCCAAGCGTACATCCGGCGCACCAGTTGTTCGCTTGCCAGTCTTTCCCGCTGGCCGGTCACCTGACGGATGGCAAACCGGTCTGACGGCATGTCGGCCCGCGCCCCGTGGCGGGCGGTAATGAGGCGGAGGGCGCTGCGAGCCGATTTGACATCTTTGCCAGTGATTGGCGCGGGGGGGCTGGTGAAATTGGGTTGATTGAACATGATGATCCGTCCTTTGTCGGCAGAGGAGGGCTGATGCGCATTCCTCAGCGATAATCGTGCCAAATTTTTTATTTTATTAAAATCAAATAGATACGGTTTGTTCTTAATTTGAAATCTCCGTATTGATGAGGCCGATGTCGGCAACTGGCGACATGATTTTTCCAGGCGGCGGCAAAAGGCGGTGGCTGATGGGTTTTTTCTGTCGCTAATTGACGACTCCACTTTAATTTATTGATTCATATGATGTTTTTTTGGATTCAGCAATCCCGTTTGGCATACGTTTTTGCTCACCAAACCGGCTGTCCGGGCTAAACTGCGTTTTTCTTTTTATGCGCTGTGGATGATCCGGATTTCCTTTCGCCAAGGCATGTTGGCCGGTTTTGCCGTCATCGTTCTGCTGCTTGGCGGTGTCGCGCTGCGCAGTTGGATGTTGGTCGAAACACTGGTTGAGCAAAGCCGCCGGGGCAGCGAGCAGGCCATTCTGCTGACGGCGACGATTCAGGAACTGGCCGAACGCAGCATCGACATCGAGCGCAGCGCGCGGCAATATCTGGTGGTCGATGACCCCCTGTTTCGTCAGCGTTTTGATGAGCATCTGAGCCAGTCGCTGCTGCTGGTCGAGCGCCTCAACGCTTTGTCAGGCGAACCCTTGTCTTCCTTGCTCAATGGTTGGCGGATGGTGGCCGGGGCGTTGCGCGCCGGTCTCGACCAACGGATCGGCAAGGATGATCTGACGCCACTCCTGAGCCGCATGGTGGAATTGAACGGTTTGCTCAAACAGGCCGGTCAGCACTGGATTGAACAGCAGAACGCGCATTTGCTCGACGAACTGGAAGCCCATCGCTTGCAGTTGGGCGGACAGATTTTGCTGGCGCTGGGCGGCGCTCTCCTGACGGCGCTGATGATCGGCTGGTGGCTGGTCCGTCCGGTGCGCCAGGCGGAGCAGGCGATCAGCCGCCTTGGCGCCAACCTTTTTGATGAACCGGTGCGGATCGGCGGACCGGCTGACCTGCGGCAACTGGGGCGTCGTCTCGATTGGCTGCGCCAGCGGCTCGCTGATCTGGAAGCCGACCGCGAGCGCGCCTTGCGCCATGTTTCGCATGAATTGAAAACGCCGCTGACGGCGTTGAAAGAAGGCGTCGCCCTGTTGCGCGAAGAAGTATCCGGGCCGCTCGGCGATGGTCAGCGCGAAGTGGTCGACATCCTGCAACACAACGTGCTCGGCTTGCAGCGCCAGATCGAAAACCTGCTCAGTCTTAATGCGGCGTCCTTTGAGGCGAGAAAGCTGCAATTGAAATACAGCCAGTTGCGCAAAGTGCTGGCCAGGGTGGTCAAGGGCCGTGAATTACATGCCCAGTCGCGGCAGGTGCGCGTTACCGTCGATGCGAAGACGGCGGGGGCGGCGCTCATTGACGCCGATAAACTGGCTGTCGTGCTCGACAATCTTCTCTCCAACGCCATTGATTTCAGCCCGGAAGGCGGTGAAGTCAAATTGCTTCTGGAGCGCCCGCCAGGCTTGCTGCGCTTCACCTGTATCGACCAGGGGCCGGGCGTGGCGGAGGAGGACCGGACGCGCATTTTCGATCCCTTCGTCCAGGGGCGGCGGCAAGCGCCCAATCCGCGCCAGAGCAGCGGCGTCGGTTTGTCCATTGTGCGCGAACTGGTGCGGGCCATGACCGGAACGGTTGCGGTGACGCCGGTCGAAGGCGGCGGATGTTTTGTGGTGGAGATACCCGATGGAACGTGAAATTGATCCGGGGCTGGCAAAGAGGTTTTGGCGAACGCCGAGCCTGCTGGCCCTGGCGGCCTTGCTTGTCGCTGGCTGCGCCCAGGCGCCAGCGCCGGTAGACAATGAGCCGACGCCAGCGCGCAGCGACCTGCCGGGTGAGACGCACGGCGTTTTATCGCCGCTGGCTTACTACCAGACGCTGGAGCGCATGAACGCCAGCCAACTGGCGCGGGAGCGCGGCGCTCTGGCGGCTTTGCCGGGCAGCCCGGCGGTACAGTTGCGTCAGGCGATGGTGATTGGTCATCCGCACGGTCAGGCCGACGCCGCCAGGGCGCTGGCGCTGGTCGAGCAGGCGCTGCGGGCGAGCGATCCGGCGGCGCAGGAACTGCGCG
>JAITWU010000360.1 GCA_031285115.1 Azonexus sp.
GCCTGGTCATAAACCGCCCCACGCGCGGCGGCGGCGACCGGCGCTGTTTCACCCTCTCCCGGTGCGGGAGAGGGTTGCCAAACTTTAAGCCCGGCGCTTCATGTCCATGAGGCGCAGCACCATCGGCGTAAAGATCATCTGCATGGCGAGGCCCATTTTGCCGCCGGGGACGACCAGGGTGTTCGGGCGGGTCAGGATGCTGTCGTGCAGCATGGTGAGCAGGTATTGGAAGTCGATGCCCTTGGGGTTGGCGAAGCGGATAACCACCATGCTCTCATCGGCGCTTGGAATGTCGCGGGCGACGAAGGGGTTGGAGGTGTCGACAATCGGCACGCGCTGGAAATTGACGTGGGTGCGGGCGAATTGCGGACAGATGTGGCCGATGTAATCCGGCATCCGGCGCAGGATGGTGTCGGTCACGGCTTCTTGTGAATAGCCGCGCAGTTTCTGGTCGCGGTGGAGTTTTTGAATCCACTCCAGATTGATGATGGGCACGACGCCGACGCAGAGGTCGACATGCGCGCCGACGTCAATGCCCTCGCCCGCCCAGGCGCCGTGCAGACCTTCGTAGAACATCAGTTCGGTGCCCTGGGGAATATCCTGCCAGGGGGTGAAGGTGCCGGGGGATTGTTTCCACGGCGCGGCTTCGCCTTCGTCGTGGAGATATTTGCGGGTTTTGCCGCTGCCATTTTTGCCGTAGCTGATGAAGAGATTTTGCAAATCTTCGAGCAGATTGGCTTCCGGCCCGAAGTGGCTGAAATGGCGGTTGCCCTTGGCTTCCTCTTCTTTCATCCTGGCCCGCATTTCGAGCCGGTCGTAGCGGTGGAAGGAATCGCCTTCGACGATCTGGGCGTTGATTTTTTCGCGCCGGAAGACGTGGTGAAAACTCTGCATCACGGTGCTGGTGCCAGCGCCGGAGGAGCCGGTGATGGCGATGATCGGGTGTTTGACGGACATGGCTTTCTCTCTCGATTGACTGAAAAAAGGCTCAGGAGCGGAACAGCGAACGCTCTTTGAACAGCGGCGATTCAAAGGGGCGGTCGGTGCCGGTATCGTATTCGTGATGGTAGCGTTCGAGGCGCTCGACTTCCTCTTTCGAGCCGAGCAGCACGGGCACGCGCTGGTGCAGGGCGTCCGGCGCGATGTCGAGGATGCGCTGGCGACCAGTGCTGGCCATGCCGCCCGCCTGCTCGATCAGCATGGCCATTGGACTGGCTTCGTAGAGGAGGCGCAGACGGCCCGGTTTGCCGGGGTCTTTGCTGTCCTTGGGGTACATGAAAATGCCGCCGCGCATGAGGATGCGATGCACTTCGGCGACCATCGAGGCGATCCAGCGCATATTGAAATCAGCGCCACGGACATCGCTTTTACCGGCCCGGCATTCGCTCACATAACGCTGTACCGGCGGCTCCCAGAAACGCTCGTTGGAAGCGTTGATGGCGAATTCGCGGGTGCTTTCCGGCACTTTGATGTCGGGGTGGGTGAGCAGAAAGTTGCCGCCCTCGCGGTCGAGCGTAAAGCCGTGCGTGCCCTTGCCGAGCGTCAGCACCAGCATGGTCGATGGGCCGTAGATGGCGTAGCCAGCGGCCAGTTGGCGGCGACCGGGCTGGAGAAAATCGGACGTTGCGGCATTGCCCGGCGCATCTCTTTCGAGGATGGAGAAAATGGTGCCGACCGAAACGTTCACATCGCTGTTCGATGAGCCATCGAGCGGGTCGAACACGAGCAGGTAGCGGCCACGCGGAAACTGCTCGGGGATCGGGTACGGCTCATCGAGTTCTTCCGAAGCCATGCCAGCGAGTTGGCCACCCCATTCGCAATGGCGCAGGATGGCTTCGTTGCTGATGACGTCGATCTGCTTTTGTTCCTCGCCCTGCACATTGATGACATTGGCGCCACCGACATAGCCGCTCAAGACGCCTTTGCCGACCAGGGCGGAAATGGTCTTGACAGCCGCCGCCACGTCGATGAGCAAAGCGCCCATTTCACTGTGTTGGCCACGGGTGTTTTCGATCACGAATTTTGACAGCGTGGTGCGTCCGACGAATTGCATGAGATTTCTCCAGTCAATCTAGGCGATGACGGTAACAATATGACGGCCTTGACTTAAGCGATAGTCAATGTTTTTTATCAAAACATTAAGTCATGGCTGACCATCTTTAGCATTCCAAACAGTTAAGTGTTTTATGAATGTACGCATAAAAACACATGACTGTTATTTATCCATCGCCCTGCCTAACATGACGTCACGCCATTCCGGCCAATTACCCGAACTCATCCAAACCCACCCATAAAGGAGAGACAGATGGATCAATCCGCCCGTTACGCCGATCTCAGCCTCAAGGAGGCCGACCTGATCAAAGGAGGCAAACATATTCTGTGCGCCTACAAGATGAA
This sequence comes from Azonexus sp., assembly GCA_031285115.1. Taxonomy (GTDB): domain Bacteria; phylum Pseudomonadota; class Gammaproteobacteria; order Burkholderiales; family Rhodocyclaceae; genus Azonexus. The sequence goes on from JAITWU010000360.1 coordinate 2,398, forward strand.
ACCCAAGGCTGGCACTGGCTATCTCGAAGGCGCCGCCCACTTCGCCGCCGAATCCTCGACCGGCACCAATGTCGAAGTCTCGACCACCGACGAATTCACCAAGGGCGTCGACGCCATCGTCTATCACATCGACGAAGCCCGCGAGGACATGCGCATCGCCTATCCGCTCGAACTGTTCGACCGTAATATCACCGATGGCCGCATGATGCTGGTTTCCTTCCTCACGCTCGCCATCGGCAACAACCAGGGCATGGGCGACATCGAGCACGCCAAGATGATCGACTTCTACGTGCCGCCCGAAGCCATCCGCCAGTTCGACTGCCCGGCCTACAACATCGAAGACCTGTGGCGCATCCTTGGCCGCCCGGTCAAGGATGGCGGCTACATCGCCGGCACCATCATCAAGCCCAAGCTCGGTCTGCGCCCCGAGCCGTTCGCCAGGGCCGCCTACCAGTTCTGGCTGGGCGGCGACTTCATCAAGAACGACGAACCGCAAGGCAACCAGGTTTTCGCCCCGCTCAAAAAGACCATTCCGCTCGTCTATGACGCCATGAAACGGGCCATGGACGAAACCGGCCAGGCCAAACTGTTCTCGATGAACATCACCGCCGACGACCATTACGAAATGCTGGCCCGCGCCGACTACGCCCTCGAAGTCTTCGGCCCCGACGCCAACAAACTCGCCTTCCTCGTCGACGGCTATGTCGGCGGCCCCGGCATGGTCACCACCTGCCGCCGCCAGTATCCCAACCAGTTCCTGCACTACCATCGCGCCGGTCACGGCGCCGTCACCTCGCCTTCGGCCAAGCGCGGCTACACCGCCTTCGTGCTCGCCAAGATGAGCCGCCTGCAAGGCGCTTCCGGCATTCACGTCGGCACCATGGGCTTTGGCAAGATGGAAGGCGAAGGCGACGACAAAAACATCGCCTACATGATCGAGCGCGACGAATGCCAGGGGCCAGTCTACTTCCAGAAATGGGACGGCATCCGCGCCACCACCCCGATCATCTCCGGCGGCATGAACGCCCTGCGTCTGCCCGGCTTCTTCGAGAACCTCGGCCACGGCAACGTCATCAACACTGCGGGCGGCGGCTCCTACGGCCACATCGACTCCCCCGCCGCTGGCGCCATGTCACTGCGTCAGGCCTATGAGTGCTGGAAAGCCAAAGCCGACCCGATCCAGTGGGCGAAAGAACACAAAGAATTCGCCCGCGCCTTTGAATCCTTCCCCAAGGATGCCGACATGCTCTATCCCGGCTGGCGCGAAAAGCTCGGCGCGCATAAGTAAGATGCGTCCCAAAAATCCCCGCTGCGGCGGGGATTTTCATTCCTGAGTCATCTCCCATACCTGCCATGACCAACACCACCCAATACCTGATCAAACAAAAACCCTTCTACCAGCCGCAGGGCAATGAAATTGCGCTTTACGAGGCGGCCTATGCGGCGCGGCTGCCGGTGATGGTCAAGGGGCCGACCGGCTGCGGCAAGTCCCGCTTTGTTGAATACATGGCCTGGAAGCTCGGCAAGCCGCTCGTCACCGTGGCTTGCAACGAGGATATGACCGCTTCCGATCTGGTTGGCCGTTACCTGCTCGACGCCAACGGCACCCGCTGGCTCGATGGGCCGCTCACCACGGCGGCGCGCATTGGCGCGATTTGTTACCTCGATGAAATCGTCGAAGCACGGCAAGACACCACCGTGGTCATCCACCCGCTGACCGACCACCGGCGCACGCTGCCGCTGGACAAGAAGGGCGAGCTGATCGAGGCGCATCCCGATTTTCAGTTGGTGATTTCCTACAATCCGGGCTATCAGTCGCTGATGAAGGATTTGAAGCAATCGACCAAGCAGCGTTTTACCGGCTTCGAGTTCGATTATCCGTCAGCCGAGCTGGAAGCCGGAATCGTTGCCGAGGAAACCGGCGTCGAGCGGGCGCTGGCGGCCAAACTCATCAAGATCGCCCACACTGCGCGCAACCTCAAGGGCCACGGGCTTGATGAGGGCATTTCGACGCGCCTCCTGGTCTATGCCGCGACGCTGATCGGGCGCGGCGTCGCGCCACATGACGCCTGCCGCATGGCGCTGGCGCGACCGATTACCGATGACGCCGACATCCGCGCCACGCTCGATCACGCCATCGACGCGGTGTTCGCCTGAACCGCGCCTGTTTCCGGTCACCTGAACCCTGACGATGCAGCCGCGTATCCAGACGTACTGGCATGAACTCGATTGCGGCTTCCAGCCGGTCGCCGAGGTGTTTGAAGAATGCGCGCTGGCGGCGCTGGCGGCGTTGGACCCGACGCGCTTTACGGCCTACCTCGATGCCGCGTGCATTCTCGGCAAACTGGGCCGCGGCCCTGAGCCGATGCTGGCCTTTCTCGAAGGCTGGCCGCAAGTCGCCGCCGTCATCAAGGATGATCCCCTGCCGCCGGTCATGGATTTCATCCGCGCCATGCAGAAATCGCCCAACGGCCCGGCCATTGCGCCCTTTCTGCAAACCCTGCCCGCCGTCGCGCGCTGCCAGCCGACGCTGGCCCTGTTGCAGGATTACCTCGACATCGCCCGCGACCTGATGACACGCACCACCGGCTCGGTGCATGGCTTGCAGCAGACCATCGCCAGTCCGGGCCTGCCCGAATTTTTCACCCAGGTGCCACAACTCCTTGACCTGCTTTCCCTCGAAGGGTTGCGGCGGTGGACAGAATACGGCATCCGCAACCACGGCAATCATCCCGAGCGACAGGTGGAATATTTCCGGCTCGCCGCCGCCGACAGTCGCGCGGTCATGCAGCGCGAACGCCACGGCACGCTGTTCCACGATGTCGAACGCCGCCTCGACCTTTATCTGCGCGCCCTCTGGAGCGAGCAGGAAATCCTCGTGCCGTATTCCACCGCCTTTGACGCCATCCGCCAGCCCGTGCCTTACGACGACAAGCAGGGTATGCGCGTGCCGGATGTGATCGACGACAGTAACGGCATCAGCGGCCTCGATCGCTACCGCGCCATCCTCGCCCACATGGCGGGGCATCGCCGCTGGTCGACGCCGCTCATTGCCGACAACTGGAGTCCCTTCCAGCGCATGGCCGTTGAATTTTTCGAGGATGCCCGCATCGACCTTTTGCTGATGCGCGAATATCCGGGCTTGAGGCGTGTTTTTCTCGCCCTGCACCCCCGGCCCGAAGAAGACGCCTGCGACCCGGAAACCACATCCACCCTGCGTTTTCGCTTGGCCATGATTTCCCGCGCCATCCTCGATCCCGGCCACGGCTACCGCGACCCCGCGCTCAACGAAACCGTCGCCCGTTTTCATGCCCTGCTCGCCGCTGGCCCGGCGAGCACCGCCGCGCTGGCCGAACTGGCGCTCGCCTACGTTGCCCGCACCCGCCGCCAGAGCGACCAGTTCGCCAAAATCCATTTTGCCGACACCGTCGTCAGCTACCGCGATGACAACCGCCAGCTCTGGCGCTTCATCGAACAAGGCGACGAAGAAGAAGCCTTCGACGAACCGCGCCAGTCGCAGCGGGCGGCAGAACCGGCGGGTCTGCCGCCGCGCCACTACCCCGAGTGGGATTACCAGACACAAACCTACCGCCCCGACTGGGTCAGCCTTTACGAGGCCCTGCACCCCGCTGGCGAGCCGCTCAAAATCGACCGCCTGCTCGCCAAGCACGCGGCGCTCGCCAAGCGCTTGAAGCGTCTGCTCGATCTCCTCAAGCCGCAGGACAAGGTGCGCATCCGCTATCAGGAAGAAGGCGCGGAACTCGATCTCGACATTGCGCTACGCGCCCTCATCGACTTCAAAAGCGGCGCCCAGCCCGATCCGCGCATCAACATGAGCCACCAAACCGCAGGCCGCGACATCGCCGTTCTGCTGCTCCTCGACCTTTCCGAATCGCTCAACGAAAAAACGCCAGCGGGCGACCAGAGCATCCTCGAACTGTCGCAGGAAGCCGTCTCGCTGCTCGCCTGGGCCATCGACCGGCTGGGCGACCCCCTGGCGATTGCCGGTTTTCACTCCGACACCCGCCATCAGGTGCGCTACCAGCACATCAAGGGTTTTTCCGAAAGCTGGAACGATGAAGTCAAGGCGCGGCTGGCGGCAATGGAAGCGGGCTGGTCGACGCGCATGGGCGCAGCATTGCGCCATGCCGGGCATTACCTCGGCGCGCGCCAGGCCGACAAAAAACTGCTGCTGGTGCTCACCGATGGCCGCCCCTCCGATGTCGACGTCAGCGACGAACGCGCCTTGAGCGAAGACGCCCGCCGCGCCGTGCGCGAACTGGCGCAGCAGGATGTCGTCCCCTATTGCATCAGCCTCGACCCGCAGGCCGACGAATACGTCGCCGACATCTTTGGCCGCCGCTATTCGGTCATCGACAACATCCAGCGTCTGCCGGAAAAACTCTCTGAGCTATTCATTGCGCTGACGAAGTAGGGGGCGGAATTCGGGTTGCGGGGTTTATAAATCCTAAAAACCCGCCTCACACCCCCGCCACCATCATCCGCTCAATCAGAATCGAACCCGTCTGCTTGCTGCCGCGCACCTCGACATCGTTGCCGACGGCGGCAATGCTGGCAAACATGTCTTTGAGATTGCCAGCAATGGTGATCTCCTCGACCGGGTGGGCGATCTGGCCGTTTTCCACCCAAAAGCCCGCCGCGCCGCGTGAGTAGTCGCCGGTGACGTAGTTGATGCCGTGGCCGAGCAGTTCGGTGACGAGCAGACCGCGGCCCATGCGGGCGAGCAGCCCGGCGCGGTCAAGCGGACCGGGTTCGAGGATGAGGTTGTGGCTGCCGCCCGCGTTGCCGGTGGTTTGCAGCCCCAGTTTGCGGGCGGTGTAGGCGCTCAAAAAATAGCCCTGGAGGATGCCGTCAGCGACCACATCGCGGTCGCGGGTGGCGACGCCGTCGCTGTCGAAGGCGGCGCTGCCGAGGCCGCACGGGAGGCGCGGGCGCTCGACGATCTTGACGAATTCCGGCATCACGCGCTTGCCGAGATGGTCGAGCAGAAAGGACGATTTGCGGTACAACGCCCCGCCGCTGGCGGCATGGACGAGGCTGCCGAGCAACCCGGCAGCCAGCGGCGCTTCGAGGAGCACGGGAAATTCGCCGGTTTTGACGCGCCGCCCGCCGAGCCGGGCAACGGCGCGTTCGGCGGCGATGCGGCCAACGGCCAGCGGATCGTCGAGGCGGGTCGCGTCGCGGTGGGTGGTGTACCAGTCGTCGCGCTGCATCGTCTCCTGTTCGCCCGCGATCACCGAGCAGGCGATGTAATGGCGCGAAGTCGGGTAGCCGCCCATGAAACCCAGGCTGTTGGCGGAGACGAACTGCGCTGCCTGGGTCGACACCGTCGCCCCTTCGGAATTGCTGATTTCGGGACTCGCGTCGAAAGCCGATTGCTCGCAGCGGCGGGCGGTTTCAATCGCCTCCTCGACACTCAAGGCCCACGGGTGATAGAGGTCGAGATCGGGGCAATCCCTCGCCATCAAGGCCGCTTCGGCAAGCCCGGCGCAGTCATCCGCGGCGGCAAAGCGGGCGATGGCCAGCGCCGCTTCCACCGTTTCGCGCAGCGCCTGCGGCGAAAAATCGGAAGTGCTGGCGTAGCCTTTGCGCTGGCCGCAATAAATGGTGATGCCGACGCCCTTGTCGCGGTTGAATTCGATGGTCTCGACCTCGTCGCAACGCACGCCGACGGTCTGGCCAAAACCTTCGGAAACGTCGACTTCGGCAGCCGTCGCGCCGTTTTTGCGGGCATGATCGAGGACATCTGCCGCCATTTGCTGCAACGTGGCGAAAGGGTAGGAAAAACGGGGGGAAACACGAGGAGACGCGGGCATAGGAGCGGCAGAAAAGGGAAAACCGCTATCATAGCAGCCCATTCCACCCCACTCTCCGCCCACTCAGCGCCACCATGCAAGAACAGGATTTCAACGAAAACCCAGACCGTCCCTCGAAAACCAGAATAAAAGAGGCCATGCACGAATTGCGCGACCTCGGCGCAGAACTGGTCGAACTTTCCGCCGGTCAGTTAAAGCGCATTGCTTTGCCGGAGGACATTCTCGAAGCCGTCCGCGCCTGCCAGAAAATCACCGCCCACGGCGCGCGGCGGCGGCAGATTCAATTTCTCGGCAAGCTGATGCGCGGCGTCGATGACGCGCCGATTCGCGCTGGTCTCGCGCTGCTGCGCGGCGAATCAGCGGCGGAAACGGCCCGTCTGCACCGGCTGGAACGCTTTCGCGCGCGCTTCATGGAAGACGAGCATTTTCTGCGCGACATCGCCGCCCAGTGGCCGCAGGCCGACCTCCAGCACCTGCGCCAGTTGCGGCGCAATGCCTTGAAGGAACAGGGAAGCGACAAACCGCCGAAAAATTTCCGCGCCATTTTTCAGGCGCTGCAAGAACTCGACAAGGAAGCGAATCAGGAAGGAACGCCCGATGACCACTCATGACACCCTCAAAATCGGCCTCGTTTCGATCAGCGACCGCGCATCCAGCGGCGTCTATCAAGACCTGGGCATCCCGGCCCTGCAAGCATGGCTCGCCGCCGCGCTGACTTCGCCGTGGCAGGCCGAAACCCGGCTGATCGCCGACGACCGCCAGAGCATCGAGCAAACCCTGATCGACCTGGTGGACAACGCCGCCTGCCACCTCGTCCTGACCACCGGCGGCACCGGCCCGGCGCGGCGCGATGTGACGCCGGAAGCGACACTCGCCATCGGCGACAAGGAAATGCCCGGCTTCGGCGAAGAAATGCGCCGCATCAGCCTCAACTTCGTGCCGACCGCGATTCTCTCGCGGCAGGTGGCGGTGATCCGCAAAACGGCCCTCATCATCAACCTGCCCGGCCAGCCCAAAGCCATCCGTGAAACGCTCGAAGGCGCGCGCAACGCGGCTGGCGAAGTCATCCACACCGGCATTTTCGCCGCCGTGCCTTATTGCCTCGACCTCATCGGCGGCCCTTACGCTGAAACCGACCCGGCGGTGATCAAAGTCTTTCGCCCCAAATCGGCGCTGCGCCCGCCGCGTTGAGCGGCCCGCTGCGGGGGTTTTGCTTGCCCCAAAAACCGCCCGATATTTCGCTTCTTCGCCCCAGGTGTGTCGTCCCGGCATGTAAAGGCAAGGCCCAAAATGGTCTGATTATTGGATATGGCAGTCATCAGCGGTTTGGGCCGCAGTCGGCCAACCGGCCAGATGTTGTTCGACCAGATCAGCGAGCGAGTGCAGCCAGTCTTCGTTTTCGTTGAGGGCGGGGATGTAGTGATACGCCTTGCCGCCCGCATGGAGAAATTCGGCTCGCCCTTCGATGGCGATTTCTTCGAGGGTTTCCAGGCAGTCGGCGACAAAGCCGGGGCAGAGCGCATCGACGCGGCGGACGCCTTGTTTGCCCCAGGCGCGTAATGTCGGCGCGGTGTAGGGTTGCAGCCATTGGGCCTTGCCGAAGCGCGACTGGAAGGTGATAAGGAATTGTTCCGGCGCCAGTTGCAGGCGTTCGGCGAGCAAGCGTCCGGTGGTCTGGCATTCGGCAAAATACGGGTCGCCGAGATCGACGCTGCGTTTGGGCAGGCCGTGAAAACTGATGAGCAAGCGCCCATCGTCGCCCAGGGGGCCGTTGCGCTGCCAATGCTGGCGCACCGATTGCTCCAGCGCGGCGATGTAGCCGGGGTGGTCGTGAAAATCGCGGATGGCGCGGATTTCCGGCTGGTTGCGCGTTTTCATGAGCCAGCGGCAAGCGGCGTCGATGGCTGTTGCCGTGGTGCTGGCGGCGTATTGCGGATACATCGGCAGGAGCAGGATGCGGCGGACGCCATCGGCCTTGAGGCCGTCCAGCACGCTGGCGAGCGCCGGTTGGCCGTAGCGCATGGCAGAGACGACTGCCAGCCGGTGGCCGCGCGCGCCGAGAAAGCCCTTGAGGAGCTTGGCTTGCCGCTCGCTGTGGAAGCGCAAGGGCGAGCCTTCGGGCTGCCAGACGGCGGCGTATTTGGCGGCTGATTGTTTGGGTCGCAGGTTGAGGATGAGACCGTTCAAGATCGGCCACCACAGTAATTTCGGGATTTCGACGACGCGCGGGTCGGAGAGAAATTCCTTGAGGTAGCGGCGCAAGGCGGGCGCGGTTGGGCTTTCCGGCGTGCCAAGGTTGATGAGGACAACGGCGGTGTCGATGGCGACACCTGTCCGGGCGGGCGGTTCGGGGGCAAAACGCGGCATTGTTAAAGCTCTTCTCTACTCGACAGCGCCCCGGCAAGAAGCCGCGCCGTGATGTCGACAATCGGAATCACCCGCTCGTAAGCCATCCGCGTCGGGCCGATGACGCCGACCGAGCCGACTACCTGACCATCGACCGCGTAAGGTGCTGCAACGACGCTGCATTCGTCGAGCGAGGCAATGCCCGATTCGCCGCCGATAAAAATCTGCACGCCCTCGGCGCGGTGAGAAATATCAAGGAGGCGCATGAGGTTGGAGCGTTGCTCGAACAAATCGAACAGTTCGCGCAGCCGCTTCATGTTGGACGAGAGTTCCTCGACATCGAGCAAATTGCGCTCGCCGGAAATGATGTAGGGCAGGGCGGTTTCCGCCAGCGCCGCGTCGCCCGCATCAAGTGCCTGGGCCATGAGCGGCTTGATGTCATCCCTCAACTGGCGGATTTCGCTCGCCAGACGCTGGCGAATCTGCTCGAAATCGAGGCCCGCGCCGTGCTGCGTCAGGTAGTTGGCGGCCTGAACCAGTTCCGACGGCGTGTAGGCGCGGTCGGTGTTGAGAATGCGGTTCTGCACATCGCCATCGACAGTGACGATGATGAGCAGAATGCGCCGCTCGGCGAGGTGCAAAAATTCAATCTGGCGGATGCGGCTCGATTTGCGGCGCGGGGCGATGACGACCCCGGCAAAGCGGGTCAGGCTCGAAAGCAGTTGCGAGGCGCTGGCGATCACCTGATTGGCCGGGCGATCCTGCAAGGCTTCTTCGATCAGGCCCATCTGCCGCTGTTCGAGCGGCTGCACGGTGAGGAGGCTATCGACAAAGAGACGATAACCACGCGCCGTCGGCACCCGCCCCGCCGAAGTGTGCGGGCTGGCGACAAAACCGGCTTCTTCGAGATCGGCCATGACATTGCGGATAGTCGCCGGCGACAGATCGAGACCGGAAAACTTGGAGAGTGAGCGCGAACCCACCGGCTGTCCGTCAGCGATGTAATGTTCGACCAGGGCCTTGAGCAGGGTGCGCGCGCGTTCGTCCAGCATGGGCGGATTGTACAAAAACAGCGGATGGGCGGGCGCAAAACTTCCTTGCTGATGCGGCTGCGGGCGTTTGCCCAAAAAGCCGCGTCCGCGCCTTTTTATGCCAGAATCCGCCCCCATGAATCGAAGTTTCGCATCCTGGCATACGCCGCGCACCATCGCCCTGGTCGGCAAATACCACAGCATGGAAATTGCCGAGGCTTTGCGTGATCTGGCCGAATACCTGCATGAGCGCGGTGTTTCGGTCTTTATCGAGCGCGAAACTTCGGAGCAGATTGGTCGTCAGGTCGATCTTGCCCGTTGGGTGACCTGCGGTTTCAACGACATCGGCGCTCATGCCGATCTCGCCATCGTGCTGGGCGGTGACGGCACCATGCTCAATGCGGCGCGGCGGCTGGCCCGTTATTGCGTGCCGCTGGTCGGCGTCAATCAGGGGCGGCTGGGGTTTATGACCGACATCGCCCGCGAGGATTTGTTGAGTTGCATGGACGATCTGCTCGATGGCCGTTTTCAGCCGGAAAACCGCATGTTGCTGGCTGCCGAAATCGTCCGTGATGGCCGCGAAATTGCCGCCAACATGGCGCTCAACGATGTCGTGCTCGACAAGGGGGCGATGGGCCGGATGATCGAGTTTGAACTCTTCATCGACGGCGAATTTATCTACAACCTGCGCGCCGACGGCCTCATCGTGTCGACGCCGACCGGCTCGACCGCCTATTCGCTGTCGGCGGGCGGCCCGATTCTGCATCCGACGCTGACCGGCATCGCGCTGGTGCCACTCTACCCGCACGCGCTGACCAACCGCCCGGTGATTGTGAATGACCGCGCCGAAATCGAATTCCGCATCGTCCATGCCGATGATCCGCGCGTGCACTTCGACGGTCAGGTGACGTTCGACCTGCAACATGGCGACAGCGTGCGCCTGCGCCGTTCCGACCACGCCATCCGCTTCCTGCATCCGCCCGGCTACCGCTATTTCGCCATGCTGCGCCAGAAATTGCAGTGGAGCGAGCGGCCCAAGGGTGAATAAAGGGGAATAACCATGCTGCGCCGTCTGTCGATCCGCGATTTCGTCATCGTCGACCGTCTCGAACTCGATTTTGCCCAAGGTTTTGGCGCTTTGACGGGGGAAACCGGGGCTGGCAAATCCATCCTCATCGACGCCCTGGCCCTCGCCCTTGGCGAGCGAACCGATACCAGCGTCATCCGCAGCGGCTGCGAGAAGGCGGAAGTGAGCGCCGACTTCGACATCGCCGCGCTGGCGGAAGTCAAAAGCTGGCTCGCCGCCAACGATTTCGCTGCCGATGACGAATTGCTGCTGCGCCGCGTGGTCGACGCGGGTGGCCGTTCGCGCGGCTACATCAACGGCTCGCCCGCCACCGTCCAGCAATTGCGCGAAGCGGGCGAATGGCTGGTCGATATTCACGGCCAGCACGCCCACCAGTCGTTGCTGCGCGCCGACGCCCAGCGCGCCCTGCTCGATGCCCATGCCGGTTTACAGGCGCTTGCCGCCGAAGTTGCCGCTCACTTCAAAACTTGGCGGGCCGCCGAAAAAGCGTTGCAGGAGGCAAGCAGCGGCGCGGCGGCGGCGGCTGAAGAGCGCGAGCGCCTCGAATGGCAGGCGCGGGAACTGGAGACGCTGGCCTTTTCGCCCGCCGAATGGGAAGACCTCGAACGGGAGCACCGCCGCCTCGGCCACGCCGCCAGCCTCATGGAAGGCGCGCAATTCGCGCTCGCCGCGCTCTCTGATGACGACGCCGCCTGCGAGCGGCAGGTCGATAGCGTCGCCGCCCGGTTGGCAACCTTGGCCGATTACGACCCGGCGCTCGGCGCAGTCGCCGATCTGCTCCGCTCCGTCCAGGCCGAACTGGCCGATGCCGTTTCAACGCTTCGCCGCTACAGCGACCGCGTCGACCTTGACCCGGCGCGGCTTGCCGAAGTCGAGCGCCGCCTCGACGCGGTGCTGGCCGCCGCCCGCAAATACCGCGTCCAGCCGCCGGAACTGCCGGGGCTTCTGGCTGACTGGCAGGAGCGCCTCGCCCGGCTGACCGCCGCCAGCGACCTCGAAGCGCTCACCGCCGCTGCCGCCGCCGGGCAAACGGCTTACCGCGCCAGCGCCGAAAAACTCAGCGCCGCCCGGCGGCAAGCCGCTCTCGGCATGAGCGCCGCCGTCAGCGACATCATGCGCCAATTGGCCCTCTCATCCGGTCGCTTTGAAGTGGCTTTGATAACCGGCGAACCGGCGGCTTGCGGCCTCGAACAGATCGAATTCCGCATTGCCGGGCTGGCGGGCAACGAGGCGCGGCCTTTGGCCAAAGTCGCGTCCGGCGGCGAACTGTCGCGCATCAGCCTGGCTATTCAAGTGCTCACCTCGCGCTCGGCCAGCGTGCCGACCCTTATTTTTGACGAGGTTGACGTCGGCATCGGCGGCGGCGTCGCCGAAATCGTCGGTCGCCTGCTGCATCAACTGGGGGCGGAACGACAGGTGCTGTGCGTCACCCATCTGCCGCAAGTCGCCGCGCAGGCCGAATGGCAGTGGCAGGTGAGCAAAACGCAGCGCGACGGCGCGACCTTGAGCGCCATCACGCCGCTCGACGCCGCTGGCCGCGTCGAAGAAATCGCCCGCATGTTGGGCGGCGTGGACATCACCGGCATTACGCGGCAACACGCGCGAGAACTGCTCGGATCGCGCGGCGGGTAAATTTTTCGACATTCTTTACAGGGCGCGTCATGAAAAAAATAACCATTCTTCTCGCCGTCATCATGTTGCTGGCCGCCGCCTGGCTTGGCGCATCCTGGTACACCGGCCAGCAAATCGAGGCTGCCCTCGACAAGAAGGTTGCGGATTTCAACACCGCGGCGCAAAAGATTCCGCAAGCCGTGACGCAGGGCATGGCAATCAAGCCGCTCGGCTATGAGCGCGGCCTTTTCTCCAGCCACGCGCGTTACGGCATGGCCTGGGGCAATGGCCCGATGATCGAGTTTGACGTTGCGCTGGCGCACGGGCCGTTGCCGCTCCCGGCGTTGGCGCAGGGCGATTTTCTCCCCAGGCTCGTAGCGGCGCATATCGAAATGCAGATTGCCGACAGTGAGATCAAGGCGGCAGTCGACAAATTTACAGGCGGCAAGCCGCCGCTGGTGTTCGACCTGAGCTGCGACTACGGCAGCAAAAAATGCGACGGCGCGGGCAGTATGCCGTCTTTCAGCGGCGACATTTCGCCCACCGCCAAACTCAATTTCGCTGGCGCGCAGATGCGCTTTGCGCAGGATGCCCCGTCTCCAAGTGAGCATAAAGCCAATTTGACTGTCGAGATCTTGCCCGTGCTGATCAATGACCAGAGCTTTGGCCGCGGTCAAATCACCGCTTCGTCCGATGCGCTGTCGGTCACTGAAGTGGTGTCGTGGCAAACCGATCAGGGCCAAAGCAGGATCACCTACGCCTTTGCCTTTAATCACCCCTTGGCTCAATTGACCGCCAACGGCGCTGCGCCAACGCCGGAAGACTTCTTGAAGGCGATCAAAACGGCGTCAATCAAGGTCGAACTCTCCAAACCCATGCTCATCGACATGATGGCGCGGGCGACGATCATGGATAAAGCCACCAAGGACCCGGCGGTGCTGCCAGCCATGCGGAAAATACTCGGCGAAAACTTTGACGCCGCCGTCATGAACGGACCGCTGGCCCGGCTGGCGCAGGTTGACGACAAAGGAACGTGGATCAGCGACTGGCAATACGCCGGAGACAAGCCCGATGTCGTAATGATCAACGGCAAAGAGATGCCGGTGATGGACGCCTTTGCCCTCATGGGACAGACGCCGGAAGTCGAAGAAGACGGCGAATGAGCCTATAGTTAAAGAAAAGTCGTCTGACGGGCAGGAAACCATGATCGGCGCTGTTGGCAGTTCCTCTTTCTCCACTCCCCTCGCAGGCAATCACGCGACTGCCCGCAATGGCGGGTTGTCGCCTGAAGAGCAGCAACAAATCGCCCAATTGCAGCAGACCGACCGCCAGGTGCGCGCCCACGAGCAGGCGCACATGGCCGCTGGCGCGGGGCTGGCGGGCGGCGCCACCTACAGCTACCAAACCGGGCCGGATAACCGCCGCTACGCCGTGGCGGGCGAAGTCTCGATTGATTCCTCGCCCGGCCGCACGCCGCAGGAAACCATCGCCAAAGCCCGCCAGATCCGCGCCGCCGCGCTCGCCCCGGCTGATCCCTCAGCCCAGGACAGCCGCGTCGCCGCCGCTGCGACCCAGATGGAAATGCAGGCGCGGGTTGAACTCACGCAAACGCCGGGAACGGAAACTGGCGGCAATTTAGACAACCCGGCAGACAACCCGGCAGACAACCCGGCGCTGGCCGCTTACCGCCAGGTGGCGGCCAACGGCGAGACGGCTGGCGGTTTCGCGGCAGTCGCCTAAAACAGCCGACTCAGCGCGTAAGCCGCGAGCAGTAGAAAGAACGCGCCGCTGATGCGGTGAATCCAGAGGAGCGGCAGGCGGTTCAAAAAGCGCCGTCCGGCATAGACGCCGAGGAGCGAAGTGGCAGCCAGGGCCAGCGTCGCGCCGAGCCAGACGGCGGGAGCGTCGGTCGTGCTGCCGAGGCCAGCGACGGCGATTTGCGTTTTGTCGCCAAATTCGGCGAGGAAAATGAGCAGGAAAGTGGTGGCAAAGACGCTTTTGCCGGGTTTTTCGCCAATTTCTTCGTCGTCGCCATCTTCTTCCTTGTAGCGCAGCGCGTGGATGCCGAAAATGGCGAACAGCGCGGCGACCACGACGGTGACCAGCCATTCCGGCAGCCAGGCGGCGACGGCGGCGCCGAACAGCACGGCGAGCAGGTTGAGAATGGCGAAGGCGGCGACTGCGCCCAACACCACCGGCAGACCGCGATGCCGGGCGGCGAGCGTCATGCAGACCAGTTGGCTCTTGTCGCCGAATTCGGCCAGCGCAATCAAAAGAAACGTCGCGCCAGCCGAGGACAGCCAGGCGCCAAAACCGGCGGTAACGGGTTCGATCATGGGAATCTCAGGAGATCAGGATTGGCCGCCCGGCGTTTCGCGGCGCGGGCAGTTTTCCTTGAGGCAGCGGGCGTAGAGGTGGAGGGCGTGGTCTTCGATGGCGAAGCCGCGCTCGGCGGCGATGGCGTTTTGGCGGCGCTCGATTTCGCCATCGTAAAACTCTTCGACCCGGCCACAGTCGATGCAGACCAGATGATCGTGATGTTTGCCGTGGTTGATCTCGAACACCGCCTTGCCGGATTCAAAAAAATGCCGTTCGAGCAGCCCGGCCTGTTCAAACTGCGTCAATACGCGGTAGACGGTAGCCAGCCCAATATCCATGTGCTCGGTGACGAGCAGGCGGTAGATGTCTTCCGCCGTGAGGTGGCGCTGGGCGCTTTTTTCAAACAGTTCAAGAATTTTGAGGCGCGGAACCGTGGCTTTGAGGCCGATGTTTTTGAGACTTTGCGGATCGCTCATCGTCATGCTTCCAGTGTCAGGCCCGGCACAGGCCGAGGCGGGAATTCGGGTATGATACAAGGCTTCACAGCCGATTCAAAAACCCCGGAAATTCGCATGTCCCCTATGTCTTCTTGCCTGCTTCGCCTGTTACCGGCTGCCGCCTTGTGTGTGGCGCTCTCCGCCTGCTCGTACAAGCCGGCTTTTATCAACGAATACAAAATCGACATCCAGCAAGGCAACGTCCTGCGGCAAGATATGGTCGCCCAACTGAAGCCGGGGCAAACCAAGGATCAGGTGCGCTTCCTGCTCGGCACGCCGCTGGTGACCGACATTTTTCACCAGCAGCGCTGGGATTATGTCTATCACTTCAAAAGCGGCAAAACCGGCGAGATTGAATCGCGGCGGCTGACCCTTTTGTTTGATGCCGATAACCGTTTGCAGCGGGTCGAAGGCGATGTCACGGCGGCTGGCGAGGATGATCTGACGATGTCCGGGCCGCGCACGCGGGTGGTCGATCTCGGCTCGCTGCCCGCCGATGCCGCCCTCCCGGAGAGCGATGGGCCGGGTTTTTTCAGCCGCCTGTGGCAAAAAATCGGATTCTGAAGCCATGAGCCGAACACGTATTGGAATCACCGGCGCCAGCGGGCGCATGGGCCGGATGTTGATCGAAGCGACCTTGAACGATCAAGAGATGGCGCTCGGCGCGCTGTTCGAGCAGCCGGGCAATCCTTTTCTCGGTAAAACGGCGGGCGACCTGACCGGGCTGGCGAGTGACATCACGGTCGGCGACGACCTTGCCGCCGGGCTGAAAAATATCGACTGCCTGATCGACTTCACCCGTCCCGCTGGCGCCCTCGCCCACCTCGAACTTTGCCGTCAGGCTGGCGTCGGCATCGTCATCGGCACGACTGGTTTTGAAGCCGAAGGCAAGGCGGCGATTGCGGCGGCGGCCAAAGAAATTCCCGTCGTTTTCGCGTCCAATATGGCGGTTGGCGTCAATCT
>JAITWU010000163.1 GCA_031285115.1 Azonexus sp.
CTTCACCCTCTCCCCCGGCCCCTCTCCCATCAAGGGAGAGGGGAGTATCGGACGCTGTCGATAATGTCGACTCAGGCGATTGTCATTCATGCGATTGCCTCGGGAAGGCAACCTATTTACGATTCATAAATTAAGCTGGTAGCATTGCAGGGTTTATGCAAGAAGCCTCCCCCCATGCTTGATACCCCGTCACTGCAAAGGTTGCGCGTCATCGCCGCCGGTATTTGCGCGCTCATTCTCACCGTTGGCCTCGCCCGTTTTGCCTATACGCCGATGCTGCCCATCATGCACGATCAGGCGGGGCTGTCGTATCTCAATGGCGGTTTGCTGGCGACCATCAATTACGCCGGTTATATGAGCGGGGCGCTGCTCGCCGCGTCGATCAGCGATTTGGGCCGCAAATACGCGCTTTATCGCATCGGTCTCGTCATCGCCGTACTCAGCACCGGCGCGATGGGCTTTACCGATAACGTCATGCTGTGGGCGGCGCTGCGTTACGTCGCCGGGCTTTCCAGCGCCGCCGGTTTGCTGCTGGCCTCCGGTTTGGCGCTCAACTGGCTGATCCGGCAGGGACATCGCCCGGAACTCGGCTTGCACTTCACCGGCCTGGGGTTGGGCATTGCCGTTTCCGGTCTTGCCGTCGCGGCAATGTCCGGCTGGTTGCCGTGGGATCGGCTGTGGCTGGGACTGGGGCTGCTCTGTCTGGTCTTTTTCATCCCCGCCTGGCGGTGGCTGCCAGCGCCCGCGCCGCTCGTCGCCAGTGCGGCAAAGACGGCGGCAGCGGCAGTGGCCGCCGTCGCGCCGCCGTCGCCGCGCTGGCTGTGGCTTTTTATCGGCGCTTATTTCTGCGCCGGTTTCGGCTTTGTGATCGAGGCGACTTTCAGCGTCGCCATTCTGGAAAAACTGCCGCTGTTCGCAGGCAACGGCGGGCTGGTCTGGGTCGCGGTAGGTTTGGCGGCGGCGCCCGCGTGCTTCATCTGGGATCGCATCGCCGCCGCCAGCGGGCCGGTGCGCTCCCTGCTGACGGCTTATGGCTTGCAAACGCTGACCATCGTGCTGCTGGCAGTCAGCGATAACGCCATCATCAACCTGTTGAGCGTCATGCTGTTCGGCGGCGCTTTCGTCGGCATCGTCAGCCTGGCGCTATCCCTGATTGGCCGCTGCTTCCCGGAAAATCCAGCCAAGGCGATGGCGCGGATGACCCTCGGTTACGGTGTCGCGCAGATTTCCGCCCCGGCCCTGGCCGGTTACCTCGCCGCCGCCAGCGGCAGCTATCGCGGCGCGTTGTGGATCACGGCGGTGGTCATGGTCATCGGGATGATCCTGCTGCAAGCCTTGCAGCGCGAGGGAATGCGGCCTTCCTGACTGGCGCATCCCCGACCTTGCCGGGGATGCTTCAAATTGCAGGAAGAACTGGAAGAAGATGCCACGGCGCCATTCGGCGATATTCAGGCGCTGGCGGCGGAATTGCGGGGAAATGAAGCCATCCTCTCCCGCGCGAGAGAGGGGCTTTTGTGATAACGAAAGTCTGGTGACCACCTTGCTTCGGATTACAATCGGCATAAATGTAAGGAGATCACCATGAGCGAATCCACCATCACCGCCAAAGGGCAAACCACCATACCGGCAGATATTCGCGCCCAGGTTCAAGCCAAACCGGGCACCCGGCTGGTCTGGTCTGTGATGCCTGACGGAACCATCATCGTTCGCGCCAAAACCAAATCCATCCTTGATCTGGCTGGCATGTTAAAGCCACCCAAAGGCAAGCATGTCACTATTGAAGAAATGAACCCCTGGCGCTAATGCCCGCGCTCGATACCAACATCCTTGTGCGCTACATCGTGCGTGACGATGCGGCGCAATTGGCAGCGATCAAGCGGCTCATCAACGAATGTCTGGCCGCTGGTCAGGCGCTGTTTGTTCCGGTGACGGTAACGTTGGAACTCGAATGGGTTTTGCGCGCCAGCTTCAGATTTGAAAAGAGCGAGGTGATGCAGGCGTTGGCCGATTTGCTTTCAGCCGCTGAGTTGAGCTTTCAATCAGAAAAAGCGCTTGAGATCGCACTTCAATCCTACCGCGATAGCACAGCCGATTTCGCCGATTGTCTGCACGTTGCGCTGGCCACGCAAGCGGACGAATTACCGCTATGGACATTCGACAAACGCGCCGCAAAAATTCACGGCGCGCAAGCGGTGGGGCGGTGATGGCGTCGATCGCTCGATGAGTTCGCCATAGCGTTCAAGGAGCGGCTTGCCAGTATCGGTACGTAACTCGGCACTGAGCAGCAGGTTTTGGATAAATAGAATTTATCCGGGGCGTTTTCAATTTTGTTTCACTACGTGCCGCATTCCGGGTGTTTTGCCCGGAATGCGGCGCAGCGATGCGGTTTGTTCAATTGCTCAAACCAGACCTTCCGCCTTCAACACCGCCTGCATCGCCGGACGTTGGGCGATGCGCTCGCGCAGGGCGGCGAGGTTGGCGAGACCGCTGATGTCGAGACCGACGCGGGCGGGCCAGTTGCAAATGGTAAACAGATAAGCGTCGGCCACCGTGAAGTGCTCGCCCATCAGATAGTTCGAGCGGCCCTTGAGTTCGCCGTCGACCCACTGGAAACGCCCGAGCAGACGCGCCTTGGCGGCGGCCTTGAAAGCATCGGAAGCATCCGGATTGAACAACGGGCTGAAACCCTTGTGCAATTCGCTGCTCATGAAAGCCAGCCATTCGATCAGGTGATAACGCGCCAGCGTGCCATTGGCCGGGGCGAGGTTTTTTTGCGGCGCCTGATCGGCAATGTACTGAACGATCGCCGGGCCTTCGCGCAGGCGGCTGCCGTCAGCCAGTTCGAGCAGCGGCACATAGCCGAGCGGGTTGATGCTGTAGTAGTCGGTGCCGTCCGCCAGCTTGTGCGTTTTCGGGTCCATCAGCACCGCGCTGTAGGGCAGGCCCGATTCTTCGAGCGCGATATGCGGCGACAGGGAGCAAACGCCAGGGACGTAATAAAGTTTGAGGCTCATGGTCGTGGAGCGCCGGTCAAGGCGTAAGAGTTGTTGGGATATTCAGCGTAGCAGAAGGATTAGCGCCATGTCATCAGAACTTCGCTCAATGCTCCTTGCGCCGCCCCAGCCGCGCCAGCGCCACCTTGGAGCCGGGCGGGCGGCCAAGCGCGGCGCTGATCCAGGCCGAGCAGTCGATCAGGGCGTCGAGGTCGATGCCGGTGGCAATGCCCAATCCTTCCAGCAGGTAGATGACATCTTCCGTGGCGACGTTGCCCGCTGCGCCCGCCGCGTAGGGGCAGCCGCCGAGGCCGGAGATGGAAGCGTCGAAGGTATTGACGCCCATTTCGAGCGAGGCGTAGAGGTTGGCGATGGCCATGCCGCAGGTGTCGTGGTAATGCCCGGCGAGCTGGGCGACCGGGACGCGGGCGGCGACGGCTTCGAGCATCCGCCGGATGCGGCGCGGCGTGCCCGCGCCGATGGTGTCGCCGAGGCTGATCTGGTAGCAGCCCATGTCAAACAGGGCGGCGGCAACCTCGGCGACGGCCTCGGGCGCGATGTCGCCCGCATATGGGCAAGCGACGACGCAGGAGACATAGCCGCGCGCCCTGACGCCCGCTGCGCGGGCGGCGGCGATAACCGGGCGGAAGCGTTCGAGTGATTCGGCAATCGAACAGTTGATATTTTTTTGCGAGAAGGCTTCGGACGCCGCGCCGAACACGGCGATTTCGCTCGCGCCCGCCGCCAGCGCCGCTTCCAGCCCCTGGAGATTGGGCGTCAGCACCGGGTAGTTGACGCCGGGCGCGGGAGCGGCCAGCGTCTGGCGCAGCACCTCAGCGTTGTCGCCCATCTGCGGCACCCATTTGGGCGAGACGAAGGCGGTTGCCTCGATGGTTTTCAACCCGGCGGCAGCCAGACGCCGGATCAGCTCGACCTTGGTCGCGGTCGCCACCTGCTGTTTTTCGTTCTGCAAGCCGTCGCGCGGGCCGACTTCGACGATATGGACGGTTTCCGGCAGTTTCATGCCGCTTTCTCCTCAGCCGCAAATTCGACCAGTTCAGCGCCATCGGCGACCTGTTCGCCAACGCTGAAACGAAAGGATTTGACCATCCCGGCGGACGGCGCGGCGATGGTGTGCTCCATTTTCATCGCCTCCAGAATCACCAGCGGCGCGCCTTTTTCCACCTGCTGCCCGGCTTGGGCAATCAGCGCGATGATTTTACCCGGCATCGGCGCGAGCAGGCCGCCTTCGACGCCGCCGCCTTGATGAGAATCGGGTAACCGATGGCGTCCGCCTCCCCCTCACCATATTTTTTGTCCGGCACGCCGACCACCTGCACATCCTGAATCTTCGGGTGGCGGTAGAGAAATTCCTCGATTTCGCGCGGATAGACGTTTTCGCCGCCGCGAATCACCATGTCCTTGATGCGGCCAACGATGTTCACATAGCCGTCGGCGCTCATCGTCGCCAAGTCGCCGGTGTGCATCCATTGATCTTCGTCGATGACTTCGCGGGTTCTCTCAAGGTCCGGCGGCCAGAAACAGCGGATCGCCATCGCCCGCGCCTTGTTGCAAAACCCGCTCATGCTCATCCTCGACGAAGCCACCGAGCACGAAATCATCGCCGCCATCGACCGCCTGTTTGCCGAACGCACACGCATCCTCGTCAGCCACCGCCCGGCGACCCTGGCGGCGGCGGATATGCGCTTTGAACTGGCGGGCGGGCGGTTGTCGCTGGCGACAGGACAACATACTTCACGATCAGCTTCCGTTTGACAGGGCAATCGCATGAGTGCTTTTGGACAACAAAACAACCGTTTTTATCCGCTGCAAAAAGCCCATGAGGGAGAAAAAGGGTGTTGTAGGGGCGACTTTTAGTCGCCCGCTGGCGGCAGACTGCCGCCCCTACGTTATTCATGCGATTGCCCTGTTCCGTTTGACGAGAATCAACGGCCCGGCAAGCCCGCTGGTTATACTCACAGGTTCGACTTTCTGGACGCTGCTTTCATGAATCAGTTGCCCGATCTCATCTGCCCCGCCGGTAGTCTGCCGGCGCTCAGGGCGGCGGTCGATCATGGCGCCGATGCGGTTTATCTCGGCTACAAGAACGACACCAATGCGCGTAATTTCGCGGGTCTCAATTTCGAGGCCAAAACGCTGGCTGAGGGTATTCGCTATGCTCACGGCAAGGGTTGCGAAGTGTTGCTGGCGATCAATACCTTCCCCCAAGCCGGGCGGGTTGGCGATTGGCAAAAAGCCGTCGACGCCGCCGTCGAGCAAGGGGCGGACGCACTCATCCTCGCTGACATCGGGCTGCTCGATTACGCCCGCCAGCGCCATCCGCAGCAGCGTTTGCATTTGTCGGTGCAGGGTTCGGCGACGAGTTATGAGGCGATCAATTTCTGCCAGCGTGAATTTGGCGTGCGCCGCGCCGTGCTGCCACGGGTGCTGACGCTGGCGCAGGTCGAGCAGGTGATCAAAAACACCACTGTCGAGATCGAGGTTTTCGGCTTTGGCAGCCTGTGCGTGATGAACGAAGGCCGTTGCTGGCTTTCCTCCTACGCCTGCGGCGAGTCGCCCAATACCGTCGGCGCCTGCTCGCCAGCCAAATACGTCAAGTGGGACAAGGGGCCGGGGCGCATGGATACGCGCTTGAACGGCATTCTCATCGACCGCTTTGGCGATGGCGAACCGGCGGGTTATCCAACCTTGTGCAAAGGCCGCTTCGCGGTCGAAGGCGAGACGTATTACGCGCTGGAGGAGCCGACCAGCCTCAATGTGCT
>JAITWU010000213.1 GCA_031285115.1 Azonexus sp.
CCCGCTCCAGTTGCATTTCCGCAATCACCGCCAACGGGTCGGCTTCCAGGGTGATGGCGATCTTCACGGCCAGTATCAGCGGCATCGTCCGCCGCCCGCGCCGCAAATGCGCGATCAAGGCCGCATCGACCTCAAGGCGCTTGGCCAGCGCGTAATCGCTCGCCACGCCCATCGCGGTCTTGGCTCGGTCGAGGTACTCGGCGGCTGTCGTTCGTCGATCCGACGGAGTGAGTTTTTCCGGCATGACGGCTCCTTTTCGAGCCGCCGATTAAATCACGCCGCTTTCGTCAAGCGCGGCTTGCCCGCCGGAATGGCGCTTTTGAGCTCGTCGACGCCGGGCATTTGACGCACGTCGAAGCGAATCAAGGGAACGTCGAGGACGGCGAAGGCGGCGTTTTTGTCGGCGTCGCCCTTCTGTCGCCATTCGTCGCGGTGGCTGGCGTCGTCAAGCTCGATGGCGGCAATGACCGAGAAATCCGGGCGGCAGATCACGAAATCGAGGCTCTTTGCCCGAATCTTGTTGAACTGGCCGCGATAGGCCGGATTGCCCTTCTTCCGGATGCCGACCACGGCGTACATCGACACCTGCGCCAACACCACGGCTTCGGGAAAGGCTTCGCGCAAGCGGTGAAACAGCGTCTGCTCCGGGGCCGTCAAGGGCTTTTGCAGGAAGTAGGGCGGCTTGCTCCCCTGCCCTCCCCGCTTCATCGCCATTGCGACCATCGCGAGGAAGCCGATCAGGGCGAAGAGGATGGCGAGGATGAACAGGGTTTTCATGCGTGGCTTCCTGTTGTGCGCGAGAGAACCGATTGCCAGAAGGCCCGCCGCTTCTCGTTCTTCTCCCGCTGCTCCTCCAAGTCGGCGATGACGCGGGCAGGTTCGAGATTCAGTGCTTTGGCGATTCGGAAAGCAACGTGATTCGGTATTGCCCGGTATCCCTTTTTCATGCCAACGATGTTTCCGTAGCCGATTTCTAACTGTTCTTCCAATTGACGGTCGGTTCTTAGGTCTAGCTGCTTTTTGACCGCTGCCAAGTAAGCCTCTGCTTTCATCGCTTTTTCCTGCTGCTGGTTGGCAATAACCCTAATTTCATTTTTGAAGCTTGACAGGGTTTCAAAAATGAAGTTTCATTTTGTAAGTTTCTTTTTTGAAGTGCATGAAAGCAACACCGCGCCGACGGTTTTCGGCCTCAACCCGCCTACGAGGAACCCACCATGTCCCAACCCGCACCTGCTCCTGTCGCCCCGCTGCCGTCTTCTGGCCCCAAGCTTGCCGCCAATCAAACCCTGATTCGCGGTCGCATCCTCGAAGTCAAACGCACCGAGAACGCCGTCTACACCGACGTCGTTCTGCCTGCGCCCGACCAGTACAGCCAGCCGAACAACGTCCGCATCGTCAGTTCCCGTCTCCTCGGCAAGCCCGGCGAAGACTTGACCCAGCTTTGCCAGGTCAAAGGCTATCGCCGCCGCTACACCGACAAACACGGCGAGACCGGCTATGCCGTCGACGTCTCCCTTTCGGCGCTTGACGAATAACCGCCGGATCGGCTCCGCGATGCGTCCCTTCCTTACCCGCAAAATTTCCCCGGTTTGCCCCCCGGCAAACCCCGGATTTTTTCCGGGCCGAAATACGCATTTTGCATACCGGCAAAAACGGGGCTGGGAGCACGTAGTAGTAAAGAGTGCTCCCAAGGCTCATTTTGATCCCGCCGCCCGCTCTCCGGACGCTCTGTTTTTTGCCCCAAAAAACCCCCTTTCGCACCGGGCCGGATACCCCCTTTCCGCCCGGTCGTTTTTTCGAGGCTGACCATGCTCGCCGGTGACACCTTCATCGACTGGATCGACCTGCGCCAAGACCACGAAATGACGCACCGCCGCCGCCAACTCGACCGCCCGCCCGGCGCTGAGTTCGTTCCCTACCCCGGCCACCCCGAATTTTTCGGTGGCGTCCGCGCCCGCGCCGATGAGTTCGTCGCCCATGATTTCGACGACGACAAGATTTTTTACCTCCTCGCCGCCAAAAAATCGCCCGACAATAAAAACCACGGCTGCCGCACCAACTGCGGTTTTCACGAAGGCAGCCACAGTACCCGCGTCCTGCTCTGGTCGGACGGCAACAACGTCCGCATCTCCGGCAACGTGGGCCGTATCGACCGCCCGGACAACGTCTGGAACTACAACTTTGCCGAGACCATCACGCTGGCTAACTGCATCGCCCGCGCCAACAAGCTGCCCGACTTTACGCCGGGGCAGAATTTTCTGCGTGAAACCATCTCCGAGGACGATAAACGCAAAGGCGTCTCGCCCTGGATGTGGTCGGGCGCGCATGTCAATGAATTGCATATCACCCGCAACTACATGGCCGGTAGCGATCTGCTCGCCATCGAATCGATGCGCGATATGCGCGGCAGGCGTCTCGCCCGCGTCAGTAAAGCCGCTTATGGCGACGAAACCATCAGTTTCGGTATGCCCCAGAAAAAAGGCCAGCGTCTGCACCGCGCCATCGTCGTTTATCGCAAAGGCCCGGAAATGCTCGCCCACGCCAGAGGCGACGAGGCCAAGGCCGCAATCAAGGCCAGCGCCGAATATCAGTTTGCGATGGACTTCGGCCTGATTCGCGTCGAGTTGAAATGCGGCGCTGACTACCTTCGTGGCAAAAACCTGCGCTATCTCGGAGACATCGATATGTCCAAACTCATTGCCCTGTACAACGCCGAAACGGCTCCCCTGCTGCTTGCCCGCGCCGACAATACCGTCCGCCTCGTCGACGCCATGCCGCGCAAATTGCGCATGACCGCCCTTAGCTGGATCGACGGCCGCGATATGCGCGGCTTGATGGCCCCGGCGACCTTCAAACGCCATCGCAAGGCGCTCCTTGAATACGGCCTTGACATCACCGAACCGAGGAACGATGGCCGCTCTACCGCTGAGGAAATCCTGCAACAGATGCTCGATAGCCTGCCGCAGCATCAACTGCGCCCGGTGGCCGCCCCGGAATGGTATGGACTGCCGGAAATCGACACCCGGAGGGCCGCATAATGGCAGTCCGCGATACCACGGACGAAACGGTTTTTGCGACGTCCGCCCAGGTCATTCAGCATTACGCCCGTCGCCTTCACCAGTTGCAGGGCGAAGTTGCTACTGGCGCTGCCAGCGTCTTTGCCCTGCTCGGCCCGATTGGCATCCTCCAGCGCGAGGGCGTCACGCAGAGCGAAATCGACTTTGTGATTCAGGCGGCGCTGCGCGGCCTGCCTTTCCCGGTAACGCTGTTCGAGGCGGCGGCATGACTGCCCAAAAAACCTGCCTGACTTGCGCATCGTCCCGGCTCCTGCACTCCGGCCCCTGCGCCGGTGCGCTGGCTTGTGTCATGAAAGGTCAGCGTGTGCCGGTCGCCTCTTGCTGCCTCTACCATACCCCACGCGAGGCAGTATCATGACAGAAGGCGGCAAACCCCACCCGGAGACGCTTTGATGACGGTGGTACGCTTCTTGCCGCCCGTGGCAATACTTCCCGAGATCGAGGGAAGGATTCTTAACTTGTTGTTTTGGAAAGGAGAAATGAAATGGAAATCAAAATTACACGGATCAAAGATGGCCGTGAATGGAAGTGGGAATTTTCTCCACTTGAGTGGATTGCATCTTTCTTTTTTCGCGGCTTCATTTTTCTGTCTGGCGGCAAGGAAGTTGACCTTAGTCCAGAGGAGTCCATACGTCTTCATGCTCGGCTGGATGAACTCAAGCGTTTCAAAGCCGAACATCAAAAACTCGCGGCCAAGTGGGAGGAATGCCGCCGTAATGCGTAGAAAAAAGCCCGCTCCTTACGGGGCGGGCTGCAATTTCTCGTCGGTCGGGGTGAATCCCCGGCTAAGGAGAATCAAATGAAATTTCAATTTAATCTTTTTTCACATACTTTTCAAGTTCACCCTGTTCCTCCTCTCTACCATATTGAGGTGTACACGGTAGATCAGCTTGGTTTGGCTGATGAGATTTTGATCTACTCTGCGTCGAACATCATTAGTGCGTACTGGATTGCCCGGGATCGCGCTCGGTGGTTTTCCTTGCGTGAGGGAAAAAGTCATCATTATGTTATTACCCGTAAAGATCGACCGTTCCTTGGATGGCAGAAGCATGGATTTTTTCCTGTTATTAATACTGTCAAAGTTCCTTTCTTTCCACGTTCTGTAAAGTAATTATTTTTTAACTAACCAACTGCCGGGGATTCACCCGGACCGACAACCCCATGAAAATCACCATCCTGACCATTCGCAAGAGTCCCAAGGGCTTTCCCATTGGCTACGGCCACATTGGCAGCCAGTACGGCGAAGTCTGGTTAGGGCCGGGCATTGACAAGCCCGGTGATTACGAACTCAAGAGCCGCCTTGTCGTCAAGGAAGGCCGTTTCACTGCTCAACTTCGCGCCGAGGTCGCCTGACATGGCCCAATGCCTGCAACTCACCACTATCAGCGGCCAGCAGGTCGTCACGCTCGATCCGGCCACCCCGCCCTCCTCCTGTGCGCTCCTTGCCATCAATGGCTCGGAATACGCCGGACTGTTGCGCGGCTTCATTGACTCGAAGGCCGATGCCGACGCCATTCTGTTGGCCTTTCTGGTTCTGTTTGCCATCGTTTTCGGCTTTCGCATGATTTACAAGGCCGTCGATGTTGGTGACCCGGTGAGCGATGAAAAGCACTGAATTTTGCCCGCCGCGCCGCCAGTCAGGGACGCGCCCGCGCGGCCCGCTGGCGGTGCGGCCCGGCATGTCCTGATTTCCACAGGCGTCCGGTCGTCTGTCCCCACGCCCGGAACGCCTTCAACCTTAGGGGAACGAGGGGTTTTCAGACATGAAAATTCGCAATACTGCCGTCAAGTATGGTTCCGGCCTCGGCCTTCTCGCCGCTGCCGCCACTTCCCACGCTGCCATCGACACCGCTGCGGTCACTGCTTCCATCGGTGAGGCGGGCACGGCTGCCGCCGCTGTTGGCGCTGCCGTTCTGGTCATGATCGTTGGCATCAAGGTCTTCAAGTGGATTCGCGCGGCGATGTAATCGCGCTCTCGATCTGAACCAAGGCGGGAGGGGGCTTCGGCCTTCTCCCGTTCTCCCGGAGTAACTGGATGATGGGCATATGGGAAATCTACTTGTGCGGCTCTTTGGCGGCCTTTTTTTTGTTGCTCTCCTGCTGACTTCGGCGCATGCCGAACAGATTCCGGCAACCGTAGTCCAAGGCGACTATAAACCGGGTTCTTGTATTTCTATTTCTGGTGCTTACATGGGGCCAGTTAATGTTTCATCGCCTGCTGAATGTCAGAGTTGGGCCACGTCGACGTATGCATCCATCCATAATGGCTCTGGGCTAGTTGCTGGCACCTGTAGCGGTTGGACGCCTTTTGCCTCTTCTTCTCCTAATGATTCATTAAATTTTGACAGTACTTTTTATGGTTTAACCACTTATAATACTTGTGCTGTTTTTACCGCAATTCGTTTCATTTCCGGTTGCGCTTCTGGCTCCACATTTAATTCAACGACTCGTATCTGTGAAAAACTAGCTTGCCCTGACTCAAGCTGGACGAGGGACGGCGAGACCTGCACTCGCTCCGATTGCCCTTCCGGCACCGACCGCGACGCCTCCGGCCAATGCGTCAAAGACTGCACGGGCAAGCAAGGGCAGGCGACGGCGAATAATGAATATATGTTTGGCATGGATAAAAGCAAATGGCAGGTAGGTGGCTGCAAAGTTGCATGTGATACTGCGCTTTATGGTGTTTCTATGGATTATTCAGGTACTTCTGCCGACCCGCAAAATCCGTATATTTCCGGTGAATTTATTCTTGCCAGCCGCTGCAAATACACGGGCGCTTCCGGTAGTTCTGCCGGAGATAATGGCATAGCACAATCCAATCCAAATCCCGATAATTTCAGGCCGCCCAACAAACCCGATGATTGCCTTGCCAAAGGCATGGGTTATATTCAAGGCTCCAACGGCATTACCTGTGTGGCTTCATCTGACGCTCCCGAAGGGCAAAAACCGCCCAAGATTGAAGAAAAAAAGCCCCCCAAAGAATCCGGCCCGCCCGGCCCGGATGGTCAGCCCGACCCGAACGCGCCGGGTTACAAAAAAGAAGAGTCTGAGTCCACGACTGGCCCCGGTGGTACAACGACCAAGAAAACCGAAACGGTTACCGTCCCTCCCGACGGCTCAGGCAACGTCGCCTGTCCGGACGGCTTTACCCGCGTCGGCACAACCAATCAATGCCAGAAAGTCACCGTTACCACGGAAGACACCAAGTCTTTCTGCCAGCAAAATCCGACGGCTGTTGCCTGTACCGGCGAAAGCGACAGCAAGTTTTCTGGCAATTGCGATACCGGTTTTGCCTGTACCGGCGATCA
Source organism: Azonexus sp. (assembly GCA_031285115.1). Lineage (GTDB taxonomy): Bacteria > Pseudomonadota > Gammaproteobacteria > Burkholderiales > Rhodocyclaceae > Azonexus. Next base: position 6,386 of record JAITWU010000213.1, read on the forward strand.
GGCCACTTGCGCTTCCGCCAAGGCGACATGGGAACTCAAATGTTCGATGGAAAAAGGCGACGCCACCAGTAATTTCGGTAAAGGACTCATTGACGGCAACGACCCGGAGGGTTCCTCTCTGCCCAACAGTCCGGGCGCGGTCAATCCGCTCAACTTGTCGGAACTTCCCTATCAGGACACTGGCGGCGGTTCCTGTCCCGGTGATCTGGTGTTTTCCGTGTTTGGCCGCGTCATGGTCGTGCCGATGGGCGGCGTCTGCAACTTCGGTCACCTGCTCGGCCTGATCGGCGTCGCCCTGTCGCTTCTCGCCTCGGCCTTCATCATCTACGGAGGAATCAAATAATGGCCCTGCCCCTTTCCCCTGCTTCGCTCATTGCCTCGGCCCTCGTCGGCGCTCTGGCGTCCGCCATGGTTTCTCTGGTCGGTCGTGTGCTCCTCGCCCTCGGCATTTCCTTCGTCGCCTTCTCCGGCATGGACACGCTGCTCAACAGTCTGCTCCTCATGGTCAAAGGCAATATGAGCGGCGTCCCTTCCGATTTGGCCGCCTGGTTTGCCGTCCTCAAAATCCAGACCTCGATTTCCATCCTCTTCTCGGCGATCACCACCCGCTTTGCCCTGCAAGCCGTTGGCGGCGTCATCAAGCGCGTTGTCTTCAAATGATCATCCTGACCACGGGCGTCCCCGGCTCCGGCAAAACCCTCTACACCCTCCACCAGGTCAAAACCCGTATCGAAGCCGAGAACGCCAAGGCCGAAGCCGAAGGCAAACCGCCGCGGGAAATCTACTACTCCGGCATCAATGACCTGAAACTGCCGTGGATCGAACTCGAAGACCCGACCCAGTGGAACACCCTGCCGCCCGGCTCGGTCATCGTCATTGACGAATGCCAGCGGGTTTTTCGTCCGCGCGGCTCCGGCGCTACGGTGCCGCCCTATATCGCCGATCTGGAAACCCACCGCCACAAAGGCTATGACATCTACTTGATTACGCAGCATCCGATGCTCTGTGACCAGAACATTCGCCGTCTGGTCGGCAAGCATCAGCATATCGTCCGCAAATTCGGCATCAGCGCCGCCACCGTGCATGAATGGGGCAGCGCCCACGAAATAACCCAGCGCAACCTTCTCGCTGCCGTGCGTACCACTTGGCCCTACAGCAAAGAGGTTTTCGGGTACTACAAATCAGCCGAACTTCACACCCACAAAGCCAAGCTGCCCAAGCGTGTCTTTTTCCTGCTGGCGAGTCCGCTCCTGATTGGCCTTTTTGCCTGGTTGGCCTGGTCTCGCTTAAACCATATCGGCCCCAAGCCGCAAGCGGCTCCGGCTGCCTCCGACTCGCCCGCGCAGCAAGCCAAAACGCTGAGTCCCGCCGAGCAGAAAGTGGCGTATTTTCAGGCGGCAGTGCCCAGAATCCCCGGCCTTTACCATACCGCCCCGAAATATGACGAATTAACGCAACCCACCGATGCGCCCTTCCCGTCCGCCTGCATGATTACCGCGGGCTTTGACCACGAAACCGGCAAGAACTTTGAAAAATGCGGCTGTATCGACCAGCAGGGTAATCGCTACAAAACCGATATGGCCACCTGCAAAAACATCGCCATCAACGGCTATTTCAAAGACTGGGGCCAGCAGCAGCAAGCCGCCAACACCCGCCCGGAGGATCATCGCCCGCCGCAATCGACACACCCCGAACCAAAGCTCGGCGACCGCGAACCGTCCGGCGAATCGTCCTCAGGTTCCTCCCTCAGCTCTTACGGCCCCGTGACGACCGACCGGACAAGACCCGGCGAACGGCTGCCGCTTGCCAAAAATCAACGGGGTTATGGCGGGGCGTAGCCTGTCGAAGCCGGGATGGGTTGCGAAGTAAAACGCCGATCTGCCCCGGCGGTTCCCGGCAAAAACGCTTTTGCCGCGATCAGCCCTTGATCGCGTGACGCCGCCATCCACCATCAAACCCGCTGTCCCTCGCGCCCCGCCTGCGCCTACTGCGAGGCCCGCCCTCCACCCCGTGATGACGGCCATTTCGCGCCCTATAGACAATCCAGCTGTAACACGCCTGACTGCGCCCAAATAATCAGACAACCGGTCACTACGGTTGGTTTACCAAGATACTGCCCGAAGGGCACCCCGTAGGGGCGTGGGCGTTTTTTTTGGCTGGCGTGCCTTTTGCCAGTCAAAAAAAAGGGGCGCGGTATCGCGGAGGGCGTGGCGCGTTGGTCTTTTTCGCGGCGTAGCCGCTGTCGAAGAAAACGGCTTCATCGTTTTCGCAGCAGAGGCGCAACGCGAAGCGAAGCCCGACCGGGGGGCTTGACTTTTAAGCCGCAACAAGCCCCCACAATCGCGCCAGAATCGACGAACGACTACCGACCAACCCCTACCCACCAACCCGACCGCCAAACCCGCTCAAAACGCGATTGCGCAATCCGTCAATAAAAAACTATCGGCTGTCGGCTGTTAGATAGATTTTGACTATACATAAGGCGCAATTATGCGAAGTAACAACGCCTAAAAAAATAACTACCCCCCGCGGTCAACCCACCAACCTGCCCGGCTCCGCTCACGCAAAAACCGAAACAGCCGAACGCCCGCGTGCAAGCCGTAACCGCCGCCATGCCGGCACGCCGTGGAAAAGAACGCCAGAACTCCCGATGCGCCGGATTCTTCGCCCGCTCCAGTTGCATTTCCGCAATCACCGCCAACGGGTCGGCTTCCAGGGTGATGGCGATCTTCACGGCCAGTATCAGCGGCATCGTCCGCCGCCCGCGCCGCAAATGCGCGATCAAG
>JAITWU010000225.1 GCA_031285115.1 Azonexus sp.
TGCTCAACCTCCTGCGCGGCGCTGGCGTAAACGGCGCGGCGGCCATGCCCGGCGAGCGGCGGCACGGCCATTTGCGCCTGTGGCGGCCACTCCTCGATGAAACACGCGCCGACATCGAAGCCTATGCCCGCGCCAACGATCTCTCCTGGATCAGCGATGAAAGCAATGCCGACACGGTTTTTTCGCGCAATTTCATTCGCCACCGGGTTTTGCCCGTCATCGAACCGCGCTTTCCCGGCGCGGAAGCGGCGCTCGCTCAAGCCGCCGGGCATTTCGCCGAGGCCGCCGGATTGCTCGACGAACTGGCGGCGTCTGACTGGGCTGCGGTCAAAGACGGTGAAACCGCCCGTCTCGCGGCGTTGCGCGCGCTCAGTCCGGCGCGGCTGAAAAACCTGCTGCGCTTTCGCTTGCGGCGGTTGGGCTGGCGGATGCCGGTCGCCGCCCGGCTCGACGAATTCGTCCGGCAATTGCGTCATGCCGGGCCGGACCGCCACCCTGAACTGGCGCTCGACGAAGGACGGATGCGCGTGGCGCGTGGCCGTCTGCATTGGCTGGCTGCGGACGGGACATAGAGGCTATCGGGGTCATAGCGCCTGACCGACTGTTACAACCTGCCTTTCCGCCGCCAAGGGGCTTCAGTTACAATCGCCGGATTATTTTTCTCGCCCAAAGGTCATGATTACCGGATCCCTTGTCGCCATTGTCACGCCCATGTTTGAGGATGGCAGCCTTGATTTGAACGCCCTGCGCGGCCTGGTCGATTTTCATGTCGGCGAAGGCACTGACGCCATTGTCATCGTCGGCACCACTGGCGAATCGCCGACGGTCGATGTCGATGAGCATCGCCTTCTGATCGAAGTCACGGTCAGCCACGCCGCTGGCCGGATTCCCGTGATTGCCGGAACGGGCGCCAACTCGACGGCGGAAGCCATCGAATTGACCGCTTTCGCCAGGGAAGCCGGGGCCGACATGGCGCTGTCGGTCGTGCCCTATTACAACAAGCCGACCCAGGAAGGGCTGTACCGCCATTTCAAGACCATTGCCGAAGCGGTCGATCTGCCGATGCTGCTCTACAACGTGCCGGGCCGCACCGTCGCCGACATGAGCAACGACACCGTCCTGCGCCTTGCTCAGGTGCCGGGTATCGTCGGCATCAAGGATGCGACCGGCAACATTGATCGCGCCAGCGACCTGATCGCCCGCGCGCCGAAGGATTTTGCCCTGTACAGCGGCGACGACATGACTTGTGTGGCGACGATGCTGCTCGGCTTCAAAGGCAATATCTCGGTCACGGCCAATGTCGCGCCGCGCCTCATGCGTGAAATGTGCGCCGCCGCCGTCGCTGGCGACGCCGTCCGGGCGCGCGAAATTCATTTCAAGCTGCTCGGCCTGCACCGCGACCTCTTCTGTGAAGCCAGTCCGATCCCCGTCAAATGGGCGGCCAACCGCCTGGGTTTGATGCCCGGCGGCATCCGTTTGCCGTTGACTCCGTTGTCCGAAGCCAATCAGGCGCGTGTCCTGGCGGCCATGCGTCAGGCCGGTCTGGCCGTTTGAAAAGGAAATCCATGAAGCGCCAACTTTCCGCTTGCAGTCTTGCCCTCATTGCCGTCGCCCTGGCCGGTTGCGGCATTCTCCCCGGTTCGACCAAGATCGACTACAAATCAGCGCCCAAGAACACCTCGCCGCTCGAAATCCCGCCCGACCTGTCGCAGGTTGCCTCCGATGACCACTATCTGGTGCCTGATTCGGGCGGTAAGGGCAGCGCCACCTTCTCCGGCTATAACGCCGAGCGCGCGCCAGCGGTGCAGACGCAAAGCAGCACCCTGTTGCCCAATGTCGACAAAATTCATGTCGAGCGGGACGGCAACCAGCGTTGGCTGGTCGTCGCCATGCCGCCGGAAAAGCTCTGGGATACGGTCAAGGACTTCTGGCAGGAAACCGGCTTCATCATCAATATCGCGCGCCGCGAAGCGGGCGTCATGGAAACCGACTGGGCCGAAAACCGCGCCAAGATCGAAGACGACCTGGTTCGCCGGACCTTCGGCAAGCTGCTCGACTCCATCTATTCGAGCGGCGAGCGCGACAAGTTCCGCACCCGCATGGAACCGGGGGCTGAGAAAGGCACGACCGATATTTTCATCAGCCATCGGGCGATGGAAGAGGTCTATACCTCCTCGACCAAGGACGAAACCCGCTGGCAGCCCAAAGCCGCCGATCCTGAACTGGAAGCCGAAATGCTGCGCCGCCTGATGGTTCGCCTCGGTGTTGAAGAAAAGCGCGCCGAAGCTCAGGTGGCGACAGCCAAGGCCGATCCACGGGCGCGTCTGGCGCGGGCCAAGGACGGCGCAGGTACGCTGGAAGTCGATGAACGTTTCGACCGCGCCTGGCTGCGCGTCGGTCTGGCGCTCGACCGGGTCGGCTTCGTGGTCGAAGACCGCGACCGTTCGCGCGGTCTCTATTTCGTCCGCTATATCGACCCGGAAGTCGATAACAAGAAGAAAGACAGCAGTTGGCTATCGAAGCTGGCCTTCTGGAAATCCGACGAACCGGCGGCGACCAAGCCCCAGTACCGCATCCACATCGGCGAAGCCAACGAGCGGCAGAGCGCCGTGCAGATCCTGACCAGCGAAGGCGGAACAGACCGCTCGGAAACCGCGAAAAAAATCCTGTCGCTGCTGCTCGAACAATTGCAGTAAATTAGTAAATCTTTGGCCGCAGAAGGCGTCTGCTTTCTGCGGCCTTTCTGTGTGGCGAAAAAACAGCCAATAAAAAACGGGGCCTTGCGGCCCCGTTTTTTGTCCCGAGAGACGATTACTTCTTGGCTTCTTCGGCCGGGGCCGGAGCCGGAGCGGCAGCAGGCTCGGAAGCCGGAGCCGGAGCCGCAGCGGGTTCGGGAGCCGGAGCCGGGGCCGGAGCAGCAACCGGGGCCGGAGCGGCGGCAGGAGCCGGGGCCGGCGCAGGAGCGGGTTCTTCCTTCTTGCCGCAAGCGGTCAAGGCAACGGCGAGCAGGGCGGCAACGAGAATGGACTTGTTCATGGATGGGTATCCTTGTAGATAAAAAAACCAAAGCAGGGAAATTATTAGACCAGAAGTTTCCTAGTCAGCGCGGGATTATAACCAAAATCGGCGCTGCCAAGTAGCAAACTGCTGCCTTGCTACAGGATTTGCCGATCACAGCCCAAGCGTCGTGGCCTGAATGCCCTCGCCGCCTTCTGCCCAGATTTCCTCAAAACGCTGGATATAGGGGCGAATTTCCGCCGGTTCATCGAGCAGCAGCTTGCTGCGCGGCTGGTCGCGGTCGAAGCGGATCAGGGCGTGGCGGTCGTCGACGATGAA